>CAMGGA010000120.1 GCA_946055515.1 uncultured Bacteroidales bacterium | reverse complement strand
GCCTACGCGTCGATATTGGCGTTGAGCGCGTTCTTTTCGATAAACTCGCGGCGCGGACCTACGTCGTCGCCCATGAGCATGGAGAAGATGTAGTCGGCTTCGGCCGCATTCTCGAGGGTCACTTGCTTAAGCAGGCGGGTTTCGGGACACATGGTGGTTTCCCAGAGCTGGTCGGGGTTCATTTCACCGAGACCTTTGTAGCGCTGCGTCTTGATGCTGTCTTCCGAACCGTCGCCGTACTTGTCCATGAAGATCTGCCGGTCGCGGTCGGTGTAGCAGTACTCCTCGACCTTGCCCTTGGAGCAGCGGTAGAGCGGCGGCATGGCGATGTAGAGGTAGCCATCCTGGATTACCTGCGGCATGTAGCGGTAGAAGAGGGTCATGATGAGCGTAGCGATGTGCTGGCCATCGACGTCGGCATCGGCCATGATGATGACCTTGTGGTAGCGGAGCTTGTCGAGGTTGGCCTCTTTTGAGTCCTCGCCGAGGCCGAAGCGTATGCCCAGGGCCTGGATGATGTTGTTCACCTCGTCGCTCTCGAAGGCTTTGTGCCACATGGCTTTCTCCACATTGAGGATTTTGCCTCGGAGGGGAAGGATGGCCTGCGTGGCGCGGCTGCGTCCCTGCTTGGCCGAACCGCCTGCCGAGTCACCCTCCACGAGGAAGAGTTCGCAAGCGGCGGGGTCCTTTGAGGAACAGTCGGCCAGCTTGCCCGGCAGTCCGCCACCCGAAAGGGGGCTCTTGCGCTGCACGCTCTCACGGGCCTTGCGGGCGGCCACACGGGCGGTAGCGGCGAGGATAACCTTATCCACGATGAGCTTGGCTTCCTTGGGGTGCTCTTCGAGGTAGTAGCTGAGGGCTTCGCCCACGGCCTGATTGACGGCACCGGCCACTTCGCTGTTGCCGAGCTTCGTCTTGGTCTGCCCTTCGAACTGGGGTTCGGCCACCTTCACGGAGATGACGGCGGTGAGGCCCTCGCGGAAGTCTTCGCCCGTAATTTCCACCTTCGCCTTCTCGAGCTGCTTCGAAGCGGTCTCCTCGGCATATTTCTTCAGTACGCGAGTGACGGCGGAACGGAAGCCCACGAGGTGGGTGCCGCCCTCGATGGTATTGATGTTGTTGACGTAGGAGTGGAGGTTCTCGCTGTAGGAGGTGTTGTACATGATAGCCACCTCAATGGGCACGCTGTTCTTCTCCGTGTTGATGTAGATGACATCGTCGAAGAGGTGGGTGCGGGAGGAGTCGATGTAGCGGACAAACTCGCGGAGGCCGAGGTCGGAGTGGAACACGTCCTGTCGGGTATTGCCCTCCTCGTCCTTGCGGAGGTCGTTGAGGGTGATGGTGATGCCCGCGTTGAGGAAGGCGAGTTCACGCATGCGGTTGGCGAGGATGTCGTATTTGTAAGTAGTGGTCGTGAAGATGGTAGGGTCGGGCCAGAACTGCTGGCGCGTGCCGCGGAGGTCAGTAGTGCCGACAATTTCCACGCCGGTCTGGGGATGGCCTTTGGCATACTCCTGGCGGTAGACTTTTCCGTCGCGGAAGACTTGGGAGACCATTCGTGTGGAGAGAGCGTTCACGCAGCTCACGCCGACACCGTGGAGACCGCCGGACACCTTGTAGGAACCTTTGTCGAACTTACCACCGGCGTGGAGCACGGTCATGACCACTTCGAGGGCGGAACGGTGTTCTTTCGGGTGCATGTCCACGGGGATACCGCGGCCATTGTCCTGCACAATGATGGAATTGTCCTCGCAGATGGTCACCTCGATGTGCGTACAGTAGCCGGCCAAGGCTTCGTCGATGGAGTTGTCCACGGTTTCGTAGACCAAGTGGTGAAGTCCCTTTTCGCTGATGTCGCCGATGTACATAGCGGGGCGTTTGCGCACGGCTTCCAAGCCTTCGAGCACCTGAATGTTGCTGGCACTGTAACTGCCCGTGCCGTTCTTCTCGATTTCTTCCATTATGATTGAGTCTGTTTTTTTCTGCTTTAGAGTATGCAAAAGTAAGGATTTTTTGTGAGATGGCCAATATTCCTCAAAAATTCGCGCGTACGCATGCGTGAAGGCGGGCGACGGGTAGGGGTACAGAAAAGGCCGCCCCGGCGAGGGAGCGGCCTTATAGAGAGATAGAACGGTGAATTACTTCACGATGAACTTCTTACCGCCTACTACATAGATACCTGCGGGCAGGCCCTTGAGTGCATTGACGGTCTTCACGTTCTTGCGTACAAGCTGTCCGTTGATGCTGTAAACGTTGATCACTGCGGGGAGCTTCACCACGTTAGCTTCAGTGATTTCATCGATAACAACCTTACCGAGGTCAATAAATACAGTACCCTCTTCAGCGTCAACTACGGGCATTACCACGCTGCCCTTCACGCCGAGGTAACCGCTGTTCACACCGATCGGAGTGTTCTTGGCAGCCACCACGTTGCCGTTGCTGAAGTAAGCGTAACCTACAGCTGCAGTGTCGGGTTCGCAGAGCGTACCGGTGATGCATTCGTTGGCAACAGGTTCAGTAGCGTAGATAATGTTTGCGGGGTTCGTTTCACCATCGAATACCATGTTGAAGGAAGCACCATACTTCGGTTCAGTGAAGGTCCCGTTTGCGAGGTGAACGAACGGAGTACCTGCAGGAATTTCTTCAGTAAGTTCAGCCAAAGCGAGCTGATTGTCAGCAGTAACACCGACAACTTCGTAAGCTGCACCATCCATTGCCCAGTCTACAGTAACGGGGAGGGTGATGATTTCATACTTGCCCGGAGTTGCAGGCCAGTAGAAAGTAGAAGTGTTACCGAACTGGTCTTCTGCAACATTTTCGAAGGTCCAGAATGCGTTCTGGTCGGTAGCGCTGTTCCAAACGCCTACCTGGCCACCAGCGTAAGCGTTGAAGTGACCGCCGTCCTTCACTACGAGTACGAACGAACCTGCCTTAGCGGGGAGAACTTCGATTTCGAACGGTTCCTTGCTCTGGGCAACAGCACCTTCATTGGCAGCTACATACATACCCGTACCTACGTTGCGGATAACCATCTTGCCGGCTTCTGCCTTCTCTACGTACCAAGCGTACTTCAAGTTTTCAGTAGCAGAAACGGTATCGACGAGTTCCGCTACGTCGAGGCCTTCACCTGCACCATTGGGGCGAGTGAATGCGAGGTTCGTGTTGAGTGCATTGCTGGGAGAGTAAACCAAAGCGTTGAGGCTGTTCCAGCCATTTTCAGCAGCACCACCACGGGGATTTTCGCCCGTACCGCGCCATACATAGTACTTGCCGGCAGCGGGGAGGTTGATGGTCGTGTAGTAAGCGGCAACAGCAGCTTCTACGGCAGCAACCTGTGCGTTGATTTCAGCAGCAGTCTTGCCCTTGGCATCGTAGTTGCGGGCAGCTTCGATAGCAGCCAAGAGTGCATCTTGAGCAGCCTGCGGATACTGGCCGAGCTGGTCACCTACGAGATTGTTGTTCGTAGCGTTGTCAGCCACAGCCTGAGCAGCGTTGGCAGCTTCAGTGATGAGAGCGGGAACGGGGAATTCTTCAACGAACTTAGCGTAAGCAGCGTTGAGTTCAGCGATGGTAGCGTCAGTAGCAGCACCGGCAGCGAGTTCAGCCTCAGCCTTTGCGAGAGCAGCGTTGAGGGCTTCCATCGTTTCCTTAGATACTACGGAAATCGTAGAGTTCACGTCGTCGTAAACACCACCCTTCCAGAGGTTCATTTCGCTGATAGCGAAGTAACCGCGGTTGGTGCGGGGATCACTTTCGTTGAAGATAGTTGCAATGGCACCGAAACGTACATACTTGTAAGCCTTGGAGAGGTTGAAGGAAGCATAGCCCACGAACTTCTCTTTTTCAGTTTCGTTTACGGTAGCGGGCGTATCCCAGCTGATGGGAGCGATAGCTTCGAGCGTCCATTCGGCAGCGTCGGGGTTGGCCTTGTCCACTTCGTTCGAACCGAAGACAGCGAACTTGGTGGGGTAGTCGTTACCCGTCGTACGCTTGGCAATCTTGGCAGTGATGATGCCGGAAGCAGCTTCGTCGAGTTCGAAAGAAACATCGTGGAATTGGGTCAGAGAAGGAGTGAAGGCAGAGTGCCAGTCAGTGTGGAAGTAAGTGGTCAAGTCACCATCCACGAGACCTTCGTAAGTACCTTCAGAAGCTTCCTTGTGTGCGGAGAACACGTGAGAAGTAGCTTCGTCCAAGGTGGGAGATACCAAAGCGCCTTGCAACGTAAAGTCAGCATTCTTCTCGCCGTCCCACTTGTAGACAGTACCTTCCATTACAGTGGAGAGAGCGTTGCTGTAAACTGCAGAAAGCTTCTCGTTGCGAGCCTGCTGCTTGGCCTGTTCGAGCACAGCCAGTACGTCAGCTTCGGAAACGGGGAGGAACTTCATACAGTTGTTCTCGGAATCCTTGGCATTCCAGGCCATCACGGGGTTGTCGTTGAACTTGCCGTGGAACTGCGTCATGCCGTTCTTCGTCTTGGCACTGGTGATGAAGATGAACGAGGGAGCGTCTTTCTGACCATCAGCGGTTACGGTGATGTTGCCTTCGCCTTCGAGGAGGAAGCCCTTGCCGTTGTCCGTACCGGAGCAGTCAGCTTCGTTACCGCTGATCACGAGGTCGCTGTACATGTTGGTGATGACATACTTGTTCTCACCTTCTGCGGGAGCCACCTTCCAGATGAGCTTCACGTCGTCAGCCGTGAGGGTCTCGGGGATGGTGTAAGTACCGGCAGCGTTGGTGTAAACGAAGTGCTTGTCGCCCTG
>CAMGGA010000119.1 GCA_946055515.1 uncultured Bacteroidales bacterium | reverse complement strand
TCGCCCGAGGACGTCGCCCTGCCCGGCGAACACCCCGAACCGCTGCCCGAAGGGGCCCCGCTCGAGGGTGAATATGCCGACGAACTCATCCGCCTCAACCGCTTCGCCAAACTCCTCCGCGCCGAGCGCTTCCGCCAGGGGGCCATCGGCTTCGACCGCCCCGAGGTGCGCTTCGAGATCGACGAGAAGGGGCACCCCGTGTCTACCTACGTGAAAATCGCGAAGGACGCCAACAAGCTCGTGGAGGAGTTCATGCTCCTCGCCAACCGCAGCGTGGCGGAAAAGATCGCGAAGGTGCCCAAGGGAAAGAAGGCGAAGGTGTTCCCCTACCGCATCCACGACGTGCCCGACCCCGAAAAGATGGAGAAGCTCAGCGCCTTCGTGGCACGCTTCGGCTACAAGATCCGCACCGAAGGCACGAAGACGGAAGTGAGCCGCAGCCTCAACCGCCTGCTCGACGAGGTAAAGGGCAAGAAGGAGGAGAACGTAGTCGAACTCGTGGCCCTGCGCGCCATGATGAAGGCCCGCTACAGCATACACAACATCGGGCACTACGGACTCATGTTCCAGTACTACACGCACTTCACCTCGCCCATCCGCCGCTACCCCGACACGATGGTCCACCGCCTCCTGACGCGCTACATGGAGGGCGGGCGCTCGGTCGGTGCCGACAAGTATGAAGACCTCTGCGAACACGCTTCGAACATGGAGCAGCTGGCGCAGACGGCAGAGCGCGCGAGCATCAAGTACAAGCAAGTGGAGTTCATGGCCGACCGCCTCGGACAGGAGTTCGACGGCACGGTGAGCGGCGTCACGGAGTTCGGCCTCTACGTCGAAGTGGACGAAAACAAGTGCGAGGGCATGATTCCCCTGCGCCTGCTGCTCGACGACTACTACGAGTTTGACGAACGCAACTTCTGCCTCGTGGGCCGCCGCTATGGCGGACGCTACAGCCTGGGCGACAAGATGCGCATCCGCGTGGAGCGGGCCAACCTCGAGCGCCGCCAGCTCGACTTTGCCCCCGTGCTCCCCGAAGGCGAGACCCACGCCCCGCGCCGCGCCGACGCCCCCACGACGAAGAAGGAAGAGAAGAAGCGCAAGCGGGCCCGCGGTGGCCGCAGCAAGCGCTTCAAGTAGGCCCGCCGACGGGAGCCGCCGCAGTCCCGCCCGCCGCGACGCGGCCGCTCCCGCCAGACCCTGGGGCGTTCCTGTCCCCTTCGTCCAGTCGGCCACTCCTCATCCTAAAACTGCCGTCCCTTATAATAGAAAAGGCGTGCGGCGGCAGAAAATCAAGAACCTTTATTCCATTTCTTTCATTCAGGCTTCGGCCCTGCGGCTACGGGCAGACTCGCCCCAGAGCGGCCCTGCGGCCCACGGCCTGCCCTATCCCACAGTTTCCCACTCCATGAGAAAAATCTACTCCCTGCTTGCGGGCCTCCTCTTCAGCGCCACGACGGCCCTGGCCGTGCCCGCCAAGCCCCAACCCATCGTGGTCACGCAGCCCGACGGCACCCAGCTCACCGTCTGCCTCGTCGGCGACGAGAGCTTCCACTTCTGGCAAACCCTCGATGGCGTGCCCCTCGTGCGCCTCGCCGACGGTGAGTTTCACTACGCCCGCCTCGCCGACGGCGCGCTGCTCTCCTCGGGCCGCTTGGCCCACGAAGCAGCCCTGCGCACGGTGGAAGAGAAAGACTTTGTGCTCACGCAGGCCGTGCAGCTCCAGGCTGTCCGCCAGCTCCAGACCGACCGCCGCGCAGCCTTCGAGGCGAAGCGCACCAAGCCGCTCGGCCTGCTGCCTTCCCTGCCCGGCGACGTCTCGACCCGCACCGTGGGCAAGCCCTCGAACATCACGGGCGACAAGAAGGGCCTCGTGATCCTCGTGAACTACCAGGACGTCACCTTCGCCCCCGAGAACACGCGCGAGGAGTTTGACGCGATGATGAACCAAGAGGGCTACACGGGCGGAGGCAACTCCTACAGCGTACACGACTACTTCAAGGCACAGTCCTACGGCCAGCTGAACCTCACCTTCGACGTGGTGGGCCCCTACACCCTCTCGCAGGAAATGGCCTACTACGGAAAGAACGACGGCTCGGGCAACGACGGCTACGGCGGTGCGCGCATGGTGGCCGAAGCCTGCCGGCTGGCCGACGACGACGTGGACTTCTCGCAATACGACTGGGACAACGACGGCGTGGTAGACCAAGTGTTTGTCATCTATGCCGGCTACAGCGAAGCCCAGGGCGGACCGTCCACCAGCATCTGGCCCCACGAATGGGAACTCAGCGCGGCCGGCTACTCGGTGCGCCTCGACGGCGTGAAGGTCAATACGTATGCCTGCACGGCCGAACGCATAGGCAGCTCGGGCACCAAGCGCGACGGCATCGGCACGGCCTGCCACGAGTTCAGCCACTGCTTCGGCATCCCCGACATGTACGACACGAACGGCACGGGCAGCTTCGCCATGGGCTCCTGGAGCATCATGGAACAGGGCTGCTACGCCAACAACGGCTATTCGCCCGTGGGCTACACCGCCTACGAGCGCATGTTCTGCAACTGGCTCACCCCGACAGAACTGACCGAGCGGGGCTACATCGAGGACATGAAGCCGCTCCACGAGTCGCCCGAGGCATACATCCTCTACAACGATGCGAACCGCAACGAGTTCTACCTGCTCGAGAACCGCCAGATTTCGGGCACCGACATCGGCCTCTCGGGCCACGGCCTGCTGGTGACGCACGTGAACTACGTGGCCTCGCGCTGGACGGCCAACGGCGTGAACAACTCCTACTACTCCACGAAGGGCTGCGCCGTGGTTCCGGCCGACGGCAGCAGCGCGCTGGGCAGCATCGACCTGGCGGGTGACCCCTTCCCCGGCCGCTACAACGTGACCGAACTGACCGACGAAACTTCGCCCAAGATGTCGCTCTACAACAAGAACACCGACGGCACGAACCTCCTCCACAAGCCCATCACGGCCATCTCGGAGCAGTACGGCAAGGTGAACTTCCGCATCATGGGCGGCATTGAAGTGCTCACGCCCGCGCCGCGGCCCGCCGCAGACGTCACCCCGACGGCCTTCACCGCCGAATGGGACGCCGTGGACCACGCCGAAGCGTACGAAATCGAACTGCGCCGCTCCGGAAGCATGGGCCTGGCCGAATGCCTCATCGACAGCTACGACCTGCGCGACAAGGACACCGACCTGACCGCCGACTCCGAGACCGACATGTCGGGCCAGATCTCGAGCTACCTAGGCAAGTCGGGCTGGACCGCCTCGCTCACCTACCGCTCGGCGGGCAAGCTCAGGATGGGGTCGAGTTTCGTGGACGGATGGATTACATCGCCCCTCTACACGGGCAGCGAGACGGGTTACATCACGGTGCGCGTGGACGAAGCCCCCGTACGCACGGCCGACAAAACGTTCAACGTGATTCTGAAAGACTACTACGGCAACGAAATCTGCCGCGCGTCGGAAAGCCTCACCGACACGGTCCACACACTCGTGCTGAAGGTTCCGACCAACCAGCAGTTCCGCCTCACCATCCATTCGCCGAAACGCATGTACCTCCGCCGGTTCTCCCTCTACGACGGGGAGTTCACCGCCGACGACTTCGCCCGCGCCGAACAGCCCGACTCCACGCTCACGCCGGAGGCCCTCAACGCCCCCGCCCGCGTCCCGCAGACCGTCGCGGGCACGAGCTACCGCTTCACGGGCCTGACGCAGGGCGCAGAGTACGAATGGCGCATCAAGGCCACGGCCCGCGCCGGCGAGTCGGAGTGGTCGGAATGGCAAACCGTCCAGCTCACCGCCGGCGACCCCACGGCGATAGCCCGTCCCGAAACGTCGGCCGACGCGCCCGCCGAAGTCTACAGCCTCACGGGCCAGCGCCTCGCCACCACCACGCTGTCCGCCTTCCGCCGCCTCCCCCTGCCCGCAGGCACCTACCTGCTGCGCACCGCGAAGGGCACGCTGAAAGTGGTGAAATAAGTCCCGCGCCGCCCCTCGGCATTCCCCGCATACCCAAGCCCGCGACCCCTCCCCCGGTCGCGGGCTTTGACTTTTCAATCCCAGGCTTTGAAAAATCAATCCCAGGCTTTGAAAAATCAATCGCTGCGACTGATAATCCAATCCCAGGCTTTGGAAAAAACAGCGCACCGACAGTACGCCCGCGGGCCGCCACGACATCCTCAAAACCCATATTAAAAAAAGCAAATACGGCTTTTTTACCCCCCCGATTTGCCCCAAAATGAGGAGGAAAAGGATAAAAAGCACAGAAGGTGAGGGAGATTTGGACAAAATACCTTACCTTTGCACGGAAAAGAAAAAGAGAAGGACCTGGACTTGCCGGAAGCGCCGGCAGGAACAGTCCTGCCAAGCACATCCTACTACAAAAGAAAAGCCCCCCGGCCAGTGGTCCAGTTGAAAGCGAAGGCCATGGGCCAGACAGGGGTACAGTAGAGATTGAAAACGCTCCCCGCGCCACCACCGCACTGACGCCTTCCGCAACCAGCCGATGTGTGTGTGCGCCCTCTCCACTTCGCGCTGTGCCATTCCCCCGATGTCCCGCAGGCAGCCGTCCGTCCACGGTGCGGCCACGCCCCACGGCCATCGCCCCACGCCCGGGGATAGCAAGCGCAGCGTGAAAGTCATTCGCATAAACTTTTATTAGAAATCCAACAACCCTATTATGCGTGATTTCAAAGACCTCCAAATTGCAGTGGCAGGTACAGGCTACGTGGGCCTGAGCATCGCCACGCTCCTCGCCCAGCACCAC
>CAMGGA010000118.1 GCA_946055515.1 uncultured Bacteroidales bacterium | reverse complement strand
GTGAGTGCCACCACGTAGCAGGGGTTGAACTGCTGGAAGATAGGAGCCAGCACCTTCACGCCCTCAGGAGTGATTTCCGTGTATTTCCAGCCGAGGAAAGCAACAGCGGCAAAGATTACCAAGCCACTGATGAGCTTGCCCATCATCTTCTTGTTCTGGAAGAGGCCGAAGAGGCCATACACGATGAAGATGCAAGCCACGAGGTTCGTCACGTCGAAAGCCATGCTCTGGATGCCGAACGACTGTGTCTGCGTATAATCGCGGGCAAAGAGCGTCAGCGTGTTACCGTTCTGGTGGAAGGCCATCCAGAAGAAGATAACCACCGAGAACACGAGGCAGAGGCAAACGATGCGCTCCTTGGTTTCCGCCTTCGAGAGCGTAGCCACTTCCTGTTCCTTGCCAGCCTTCTCTGCGCTTGCCTTCGGCTGTTCGAGCACATGGCGGAACGTGCCTTGGAAAGCATAGTAGATAGCAATGGAAAGAATGAGGCTGGCGCAGGCAACGGCAAAGGCGTAGTGGTACGACTCGCCTTCCGAGCAGCCCAGGCTCTGCTGCGCATACTCCATCATCTTGATGGCCGCCGTAGGTGCAAACATGGCACCGATGTTGATGGCCATGTAGAAAAGGCTGAAGCCGCTGTCACGTTTGTCTGCAAATTCCGGCGCATCGTAGAGCTTGCCCACGATCACCTGCAGGTTTCCCTTGAACAGGCCCGTGCCCAGGCTGACGAGGATGAGCGCCAGTCCCATGGCCACGATGGCCATGGTGCCAGTGCCCAAAGGTGCAGAAAGCAGGCAGTAGCCCAGGAACATGATGATAATGCCCGATGTCACCATCTTGCCGAAGCCCCATTTGTCGGCAGCGATACCGCCCACGACAGGGAGGAAGTAGACAAGCATCAAGAACGAAGAGTAGATGCTACTCGCCAAGCCCGTCTCGAAACCGAAGTTCGCTTGGAGGTAGAGCAGGAACACGGCCAGCATGGTGTAGTAGCCGAAGCGCTCGCCCGTGTTGGCCAGCGCCAGGGCCCAAAGCCCTTTAGGTTGTCCTTCAAACATAAATAGAGAAATGATTTAGGGTTATATAAAGTGAATTTATTTTGTTTCGTCCAAGTGCAGTTCCTCAGCGAGGAACCGGGCGGTATATCCCACGCCCGCCTTCGCCAAGGCTTCCGGCGTGCCCTCGAAGAGCAGTTCGCCGCCTCCCCGGCCACCTTCGGGCCCCATGTCGATGAGATAGTCAGCCACCTTTATGACGTCCAGGTTGTGTTCGATCACAATCACCGTGTTGCCGCGCTCCACCAGCTGGTTCAGCACGTTCATCAACACGCGGATATCCTCGAAGTGGAGTCCCGTGGTCGGTTCGTCGAGCACGTAGACCGTCTGTCCCGTGTCCCGTTTGGCCAGTTCCGTAGCCAGCTTCACGCGCTGGCTCTCGCCGCCCGACAGCGTGGTCGAACTCTGTCCCAGCTTGATGTAGCCCAGGCCCACCTGCTGGAGCACCTTGATTTTGTGGAGAATGTGCGGAACGTTCTCGAAGAACTCCACCGCCTGGTTGATGGTCATGTCCAGCACGTCCGCGATGCTCTTTCCCTTGTAGCGCACCTCCAGCGTCTCGTGGTTGTAGCGCTTCCCGTGGCAGGCTTCGCAGGGCACGTAGACATCGGGTAGGAAATTCATTTCGATGGTCTTGTAGCCGTTGCCCTTGCACACCTCGCAGCGTCCCCCCTTCACGTTGAACGAGAAGCGTCCCGGCTTGTAGCCGCGGATTTTCGCCTCCGGGAGGTTCACGAAGAGTGCGCGGATGTCCGAGAACACCCCCGTGTACGTAGCCGGGTTAGAGCGCGGCGTGCGGCCCAGCGGACTTTGGTCCACCGCCACCACCTTGTCCACCGCCTCCAGGCCCTCCAGCTTGTCGTAGGGCAGCGGCTCCTTCAGCGAGCGGTAGAAATGCTGCGACAGGATAGGCAGCAACGTATGGTTGATGAGCGTAGACTTTCCGCTGCCCGACACCCCCGTCACACCGATGAGCGTGCCCAGCGGGAAGTGAACCGTCACCTCCTTCAGGTTGTTGCCCCTTGCCCCCACGAGCGTCAGCCACTTCCCGTTGCCCTTGCGGCGCACCGCGGGCACCTCGATGTCCCGCTCGTGGTTCAGGTACTGCGCCGTAAGCGTGTGCTCCTTCAGCATCTGCTTCGGCGTCCCCTGGTAGACCACCTCACCGCCCAGCCGGCCGGCGCGTGGCCCCATGTCCACCACATAGTCAGCGGCGAGCATCATGTCCTTGTCGTGCTCCACCACCACCACCGTGTTGCCCAAGTCGCGCAATTTTTCGAGCGAATGGATCAGCCGCACGTTGTCGCGTTGGTGCAGTCCGATGCTCGGTTCGTCCAGGATGTAGAGCACGTTTACTAATTGCGAGCCGATTTGCGTAGCCAGTCGAATGCGCTGGCTCTCCCCGCCCGAGAGCGTCATCGACGAGCGCGAGAGCGAGAGATAGTCCAGCCCCACGTCGAGCAGGAACTTCAGTCGCGTCAGCAGTTCCTTCAGAATTTCGTGGGCAATCTGCCGGTGCTTCGTGTCCAGCAGCGGTTCCACGTGGCTCAGGAAGTCATGGAGCTGCGAGATATCCATGTCCGCCAGTTCCGCGATAGTCTTCCCCGCGAAGCGGTACGAGAGCGCCTCCCGGTTCAGTCGGGCCCCATGGCATTCCGGGCAGATTTCCGTTTTCGAGAACTGTTCCACCCAGCGAGCCGCCCCTGCCACCTCCGAGTCAGCCATTTGGCCAATGTACTTCGCGAGGCCGAAGAAGTCCACATGAAGGTCCTCCGTCGTGTGGCTCACCTGTGCCGGGATGCGCAGGCGGTCTGCCGTGCCATAGAAAATCTCGTCCATCGCCTCCTCGGGAATGTCCGAGATAGGCGTGTTGAGGTCACAGTCATACTTCAGCAACACCGCCTCCACCTCCCAGAAAATCAGCGCCTTGCTGTATTTGCCCAGCGGAGCCAGTCCCCCCTTGCGGATAGAGAGCGAAGCGTCCGGCACCACCTTTTCGCGGTCAATCACGTTCACGTAGCCCAGGCCCTTGCACTTCGGGCAAGCCCCCTGGGCCGAGTTGAACGAAAAGTTGTGCGGAGCCGGTTCGCGGTAAGCCAGTCCCGTGGTGGGGCACATCAGCTGTTTGGAGAGATACGCCCCCTTTTCCGCCGCCACGTCGTAGAGCAACATCAGCCCCTCGCCCTGCCGCAGCGTTTGCGCCACACTTTTGCGCAAGCGGTCCGCGTCCTTCTCCTGCACCACCAGTTTGTCCACCACCACTTCGATGTCATGGTTCTGGTAGCGCGAGAGCTTCATGTCCTTCACCACCTCGCGCAGTTCCCCGTCCACGCGCACCGTCAGGAACCCCTTGCGCCTTACCGACTCGAAGAGCTCCTTGTAGTGCCCCTTGCGGGCCCTCACCAGCGGCGCCAGCAGCAGCACCTTCTTTTCCGCGTAGCGTTCGAGGATGAGGTCCACGATCTGTTCCTCCGTGTACTTCACCATCCGTTCGCCCGAGAGGTACGAGAAAGCATCCGCCGCGCGGGCGTAGAGCAGACGCAGGAAGTCATAGATTTCCGTCACCGTCCCCACTGTCGAGCGCGGGTTCTTGTTCGTCGTTTTCTGTTCGATGCTGATCACCGGGCTGAGGCCCGAAATCTTGTCCACGTCCGGGCGTTCCAGGTTGTCCAGGAAGTTTCGGGCGTAAGCCGAGAAGGTTTCGATGTAGCGTCGTTGTCCTTCGGCGTAGAGCGTGTCGAAAGCCAGCGAACTCTTTCCCGAGCCGCTGAGTCCCGTGATCACGCTCAGGCTATAGCGAGGCAGCGTCACGTCCACGTTTTTCAGGTTATGGACGCGAGCTCCCAGGATTTCAATCGGTGTATGTTGCGACATAGTGTGTTACGGGTTAGTCCCGCCTCCACGGTCCTCCGTGTAGCCGCGCAGCAGGTTGATGGTCTTTTTGATGTGATAGTTCCTTCCGTCAGCCCCTCGGGCCTCGATGTTGAGGTAATACGCCCCGTCGGGCACGTCGCTGCCCCCGCTGCGTCCGTCCCAGCCCCCGGCCGGGTCGTTCCATTCGTAGAGCTTTTTGCCCCAGCGGCTGAACACCTGGGCGTGGAAGCGGATGATACTCTTGTAGCCCTCCTTCACGCGAAACACATCGTTGATACCGTCGCCGTTGGGTGTGAAAGCGTTCGGCACCTCCAGTTTCGACTCCGCCAGTGTCACCATGAACGGCGTGTCCATTTCGAAGGCGATGGTGTCCGTGCCCTGTACGAACGAGATGAGCAGTTCGATGGAGAACGAGCCCGACTGTTCGAAGGTATAGCTCGTTTCCTCCTCGTAGCGGATCAGGAAAGGTTTCTCCTCCCCCACCTTCGTGAAGCGCCATTCATAGAGCGGCGTATAGTCCCCCACGTTTTCGGGGTTCGCCTTGAAGGTAGCGGCCAGCGGTGCGGAGCCGTCGTACTGTGCATCCTCCACCTCCATGCCCTCTTCGTCGAGATAAGTCATGGTCGGGTTGGCCGAGGGATATTCCCCCTGCGCCCGGGCGCCGAGTGTGCCGAGCAGGCCCACGAGGAGTAAGAGTATGATTTGTTTCATGTCCATGCAGAAGTAGGATAAGTTTCGCTCCTATAATAATATATAGCGAGCGCGGTGCAAAGATAGTGCAAACCGAAGGCGGAGCAAAAGAAAAGCCGTAGGATTTGCTTTTGCTCCGCAGAGGTGCAGCCTATGTTATGGAAAGATAGTGCAAGGCGAGCGCAGTGCAAAATACAAAGCCGAAGGATTTGCATTT
>CAMGGA010000117.1 GCA_946055515.1 uncultured Bacteroidales bacterium | reverse complement strand
CGGCGGATACATTGACCACCTGGATGGGAGCCTTGAGTTGTGCTCCGGCGGGGAGGTACACCAGGAGTCCGTCCTGCGCGAGGAGGGTATTGAGGAGGGTTACCCCATCGTGTCCCGTGCGGAAGTCGCGGTCGGTCTGCGCGGCGCGGTTGTAGTAGCGCTGCAGGAGTTCGCCATGTGTATGTACAGCACGGCTGAAGGCTTCGACCACCACGCCTTCGGGGAGGAGCACGCGCGAACTGTCCGGAGCAGGACAGGGCACATCGTTCACCACAAAGAAGAGCGAGGTGCTCAGGTTGGGCACGTTACACTTATAGGCCGCGTAGGGGTCGGCTTGCGGGGCGATGCGGCGGAGGTTGAGCCCATAGTCGGGGGCAAAGGCAGCCTCGGCATCGGTATATTTGTAGCGCTCGGTGCGGTGGTCGGGCAGGCCCTGGGCTTCGAGCAGGCGGGCCGCCTCTTCGCGGGGAGCATTCAGGAAGGCGGGATTTGCCGCGTCGAGGAGGGCGCGGTGAGCGCTGAAGAGTTCGAGGTATTGGAGATGACTGTTCATGACTGAAGGGAACTTTTGGTACGAATGACAGGAAACTGGCTCTCGGGGCATGGCGCAGTTGTGCAGTCCCGCCCCGCGAAGGTATTTCCCTTAAAGCGCTTCCTTAATCCAGTCGAAACCGCGCTCTTCGATTTCGTAGCCCAGACGGGCATCACCTTCGCGCACGATTTCGCCCTTCATCAACACATGGACAAAGTCGGGCTTAAGATAGTCGAGCATGCGCTGGTAGTGCGTGATCACCATGGCGCTGGTGTGCTCGTTCCGGAGCATGTTGAAACCCTCGGCTACCGTGCGGAGTGCATCCACGTCGAGGCCCGAGTCGGTTTCGTCGAGGATGGAGAAGGAAGGTTCGAGCACGGCCATCTGGAAGATTTCGTTGCGCTTGCGTTCGCCGCCCGAAAAGCCTTCGTTCACGCCGCGGCTCATGAAGTGCGCATCGAGTCCCACGAGTTTGCGCTTTTCCTTCAGGAGTTTGAGAAACTCTCCCGCGGGGATGGGCTCTTGGCCGAAATACTTGCGCTTGGCATTGAGCGCGGCACGCATGAAATTCGTCATCGAAACGCCGGGGATTTCCGTAGGTGCCTGAAACGACATGAAGATGCCCTCGTGGGAGCGGTCTTCGGGCGAGAGGGCCAGCAGGTCCTTGCCGTTGAAGGTGATAGAACCTTCTGTCACTTCATACTTGGGGTTGCCCACGAGTACGTGGCTGAGCGTGCTCTTTCCCGATCCGTTCGGGCCCATGAGCACGTGCACTTCGCCATCACCGATGGTGAGGTTCACGCCGCGCAATATTTCTTTGCCTTCGACCGAGGCATGGAGATTTTTGATTTCGAGCATCTTATATATAATAATAGGAGTGGATGAGTATGGGGCGAACAGGCCCTCGCGCAGTTTTCGCCCGGGAGCTTCGCCGGACTGGCGCTTCGGCGCTCACTGCCCCAAAGGACCTGCAAAGGTATATTTTTTTTCCATAGCGCACCGATAGCGCCCCGATTTTTGGAGCGAAGGGGGAGGGAGGGGACATGAATACGGCAGTACGGTTTCACGGGAGAAAAGAACCGCCCTGCATGAAGCGGCACATGTCCCCGCAAAAGTTTCCGCTGCGGTCAGCCTTTCAGACACCAATCGTAGACCGGGCGGATATGCACGGCATGGCCCTGCTCCTCTACATCCTCATATTCGTGGTCAGTCAAGAGAAGCAAGTCGGAGCAGTGGGTCAGTCTGGCCGCCAGCAGCAATCCCTTGATTTCGCGCTTTCGGTTTTTCTCGGCTGCGATATCGTAGGATACCTGGATGGCCTGTTTGACGGTGTTGCCGTCGCACACGAGGAAGTCACACTCGCCCCCCCTTTCGTTGAGGAAATACACATCGTAGCCCTTCATCTTGCTGCGTCGCAACAGGTGGAGCAGCACCACCACTTCCAAGCGATGTCCCAAGTTCTCTCCCGCAAAGGCATTCTCCCTTCGGTCCATCATAGCCACATCCATGGGATAAAGCTTTTCTGCACCAACCCGCAGTTTGCTCTTCGGAGAATACTTCTGTATGCCAATCAGCATGTAAGCCTGCTTCAGGTAGTCAATGTAGTTCTTCACCGTATGAACTGATTTAAAGCCGAATACCTTGCAGAGGTCCGACACCGACACAATGGTGGGCACGATATTGAGGAGGTGTTGGGCAAGTTTCTCAAAGGCGGCTTTATAGACAATCTTGTACCTTTGCTCTATGTCGCGCTTCAGGATGTTGTCCAAGAGATGCTGGACATACTGCTCGTTTCGGCCGATGGTCAGCATTTCTGGAAATCCGCCCTGCTTGAGATAATCGTCAAAAGCAGCCCGCCGGAAAGCCTCGCTTTTCGTGGTGCGACTCTGTACATCGACACGGCGCATTTCGCAATATTCGCCAAACGAGAAGGGGAAGAGCGTGATTTCCCTGTTTCTGCCCGAAAGGTGCGTGGCCAACTCGCCGCTCAGCAGTTTGGCGTTGGACCCTGTGATGACAATATGCATCTTTTTCCTGAGCAGTCTGTTCACGAACAGGTGCCAGCCCGGTATGTTCTGCACCTCATCGAGAAAGAGATAGTCAAAGTCGCCATAGACGATATAGAGCACTTCAAGCACATCGTTGAGTTGCGACACTTGGAGGTTTGCCAAACGTTCATCGTCGAAGTTCACGTATGCAAACTTGCCACCGCTGTGGTGCAGGGCCTGATAGCACAGTGTGGACTTTCCACTGCGCCTCACGCCGATAACGACCTGCACCTGTGTACTCTGCAAATCTATCCACTCTTCTTCCTTCCGGCTGCAAAGCACATCCATGGATCGTGCGGCCAATTCCTCCTGCTGGTCGGCAAGGACAACTTCCAATGTTCGTTTGTCTATCATTTTCAGTATCTTTTGGGGGCAAAGATACAAATCTACTCATTACAGAACGCCTTATTTTACCAAAAACCGCTGCGCAGAATGCCTTATTTTACATATTTTACGGGTTGTAGAACGCCTTATTTTACCAAAAAGCAGCTATGCAGAATGCCTTATTTTACACATTTGGAGAGAATGGGAGCGTGCGGGAAGGTGGAGCAACAGGCTGAAAGCGGGCATCGGGCGGACGTTCCAAGCTTAGGAAAAAAAGGGAGGATTACTCGCCCCTGATTTCGCTGCTCCAGTCCCTTTCTTCACCAAAGACTACTCCAGTTTCCTCCTGTTTTCCGCGCTTTTTTGTTATGTAAATTTGACTGTGTTGAAAGTATAGGCAGCGAAGCAATCAATCGCCCCGAAGCAGGAACGCGCAGTTTGCCACACTATGCTTGGCACTTTCTCGCGCTTTTACTACTTTTGCCGCCCAACGACAGCCCCCAAGAAATACAAATGAGAACAATGAAGTCTTTACGTTTTTGGCTGGCAGTGAGTTTCCTGCCCTGGCTTGTGCTGCAATGGGCGGCGGGAAACGCAGAGCCTGCATGGGCCGGCTTTCCGCTCAACGTGGCCCTCGCCGCCGGCTTGGTGGTGGCCGTGGCCGTAGGCTACAACGAATGGGGCGAAAGGCAGTGGATGCGCACACTGCGCGGTGCAAAGATGGCCTGCGCGCTGCTTCTGGCCACGGCACTGTGGTGCATCGCGGGCGGACTGGTGCCGCCGGGCTATGAGGCCGCCTGGGCCACGCGCTTGGGCCTCAAGGCGTTCACCACCTCCTGGCCCTTCCTCTGGCTCATCGTCTTGCTGCTCGCCCACCTCCAGCTCGTTGTGCTCCACCGCCTGAAGAAACACGGCTGGCGACGCAGCGGGGCATTCCTCCTCGTTCACGGCGGCACTTGGCTCGCCCTCGCGGCGGGCTTCGTGGGCAGCAGCGACCTGCAGGACCTGCGCGCCGTGGTCGGACGTGCCGAACCCACCCGCATGGCCTACGACCGCCAGGGACGCCTCCACCCCCTCCCCTACTCACTTCGCCTCCGCGACTTCCGGGTGGAACGCGCCGAGGCGGACGGCAGCGTGGTGCAATTCCGCGCCAAGTTGGAAGTGGACGAACAGCCCGTGGACCTCGCGGTGAACGCTCCCTTCAGCTGCAGCTGGAACGAAGACCTCTACCTGCTGAGCTACGACACGCACAGCCCCTCGGTGCAGTATTGCGTGGTGCAGGTGGTGCGCGAAGGCGACAAGCCCTTCCTCTGGTTGGGCATCGTATGCCTGATGGTGGGCGTGGTGTGGCAGACAGTAACCTCTAAACGCATGGCAGACAAATGATTACCTGGCAGACCTTTCTTCCCTTCGCCGCGGCCAGTGTGGCCGCGGGCTTGGCGGGAGCCGTGGCCGCCCTTTGCGGAAGGCGAAGGACAGCGCTGTGGCTCACGGCCGTGGCCGTGGACGTGATGGCCGTGTTCATCGGCGGCCTGTGGCAGAGCCTCAGTCGTCCGCCCCTTCGCACCATGGGCGAAACCCGCCTGTGGTACACCTTCTTCATGCTCCTCATGGGGTGGCTCGTCTACTGGCGCTGGCGTTTCCGCTGGATTCCCCTCTTCGCGCTGGTCGTCGCCACGGTGTTCGCCGTCATCAACCTGCTGCGGCCCGAAATCCACGACCAGTCCCTGATGCCCGCCCTGCAGAGCCCCTGGTTCGTACCCCACGTCACCGTCTACATGTTCTCCTACAGCGTGTTCGGCTGCGCCTTCCTCCTTGCCATCGCCACGCTGTGGCGCGGCGGACGCGAACACCTTCCCGTGGCCGACCGCCTGGTCGGCATCGGCCTCTGCCTGCTCACCCTCGGCATGCTCTCCGGCTGCCTTTGGGCCAAGGAAGC
>CAMGGA010000116.1 GCA_946055515.1 uncultured Bacteroidales bacterium | reverse complement strand
GCCTGCGTGGACTATTCGACCATGCACCTCAACTACGACGAGCGCACGCAGACCTTCGAGAGCTGGCTCACACCCGATGCCCGCGGCGACAAGGGCTACCTCCAGGCTCCCTGCGTCAGCCCCTGGCGTACCGTCATCGTCAGCGACAAGGCCACGGACATCCTTGCCTCGCGCATCACCCTCAACCTCAACGAACCCTGCAAAATCAAGGATACCTCCTGGATCAAGCCTACGAAATACATCGGTGTATGGTGGGACATGATTACCAACAAGGGCACCTGGAGCTACACCAACGATTTCTCCACCGTGAAGCTCGGCGAAACCGACTACGCCCACGCCAAACCCAACGGCACCCACTCCGCCAACACCGACAACGTGAAGCGCTACATCGACTTCGCCGCCGAACACGGCTTCGATGCCGTCCTCGTCGAGGGCTGGAACATCGGCTGGGAAGACTGGTTCGGCCACGAGAAGGACTACGTGTTCGACTTCGTCACCCCCTATCCCGACTTCAACGTCGAGGAAATCCACCGCTATGCCGCCTCCAAGGGCGTGAAGATGATTATGCACCACGAAACCTCGGGCTCGGCCCGCAACTATGAGCGCCACCTCGACCGCGCTTACCAGTTCATGGTAGACAACGGCTATCCTTCGGTGAAGAGCGGCTATGTGGGCAACATCGTGCCCCGTGGCGAGCACCACTATGGCCAGTGGATGAACAACCACTACCTCTATTGCGTGCAGAAGGCAGCCGACTACAAGATTATGGTGAATGCCCACGAAGCCACCCGCCCCACGGGTCTCTGCCGCACCTGGCCGAACCTCATCGGCAACGAAAGTGCACGCGGCACGGAGTATGAAAGTTTTGGCGGCAACGCAGTGGACCACACCACCATCCTTCCCTTCACCCGCCTCATCGGTGGCCCGATGGACTACACCCCCGGTATCTTCGAAACCGATTGCTCTAAGATGAACCCCGGCAACAACAGCCGCGTGCGCACGACCATCGCCCGCCAGCTCGCCCTCTACGTGACCATGTACAGCCCGCTGCAAATGGCAGCCGACGTGCCCGAACACTACAAGGAGCACCTCGATGCCTTCCAGTTCATCAAGGACGTGGCCATCGACTGGGAAAAGAGTCTCTACCTCGAGGCCGAACCCGGCGACTTCATCACCATTGCCCGTAAGGCCAAGGGAAGCGAGAAGTGGTTCGTGGGCTGCACCGCCGACGAGAATGGCCACGATGCCGTGGTGAAGCTCGACTTCCTCAACCCGGGACAGAAATACACGGCCACCATCTACGCCGATGCCAAAGACGCTTCGTGGGACAAGAACCCCAAAGCCTACACCATCTCGCAGAAGACCGTGACCGCCAAGTCCACGCTCAAGCTCCACGCTGCCAGCGGAGGTGGTTTTGCCATTAGCCTCGTGCCCCTCCAGTAGGGACGCGCTGAAGGGCTACACTTCGCGCTTCGCGCAGAGGATGAGGTGTTGCGCTTCGCGCAGGTTATGAGGTTATAAAGATACGCTTGGAGCACGCCTTCAGCCTGTGACTTTATAACCTTATAACCCCAGGAGCGAAGCGACCAACCCTTATCGCCTAAGTTGCCCAGCAACTTTATTACCCCATAACCCTAAAAATAGGAAACCTACTAAATATCCGTTCTAATAGCATGAACAAAAAGTCTTTTAACTCCAAGTTCCTGTCACTCGTGATGGCAGGTGCTTGCATGTCGCTCACTGCTGCTGCGCAGAGCATCACGGTGAAGGGACATGTGCAGGACACGCAGGGCGAACCCGTGGTCTTTGCAACCGTTACCGTGCCGGGCACGAAGACAACGACCCAGACCGATGCCGACGGTAACTTCCGTATCAACGTAGCCGCAGGCGCCAATCTCCGCGTCACCTACATCGGCTACAAGACCGCCGTGGTGAAGGCCAACGGCAATCTCGTGGTAACCCTCGAGGACAACTCCACGCTCAACGAAGCCGTTGTTGTCGGCTATGCCAAGGTGAAGAAGACCGATGCCACAGGTTCTGTGACCGCCATCAAGCCCGACGACATGACCAAGGGTATCACCACCAACGCGCAGGACATGCTCGTGGGTAAAGTGGCCGGTGTGGACGTCGCTACCGGCGGCGGTACTCCCGGTGCCGGCGCCAGCATCCGCATCCGCGGCGGCTCTTCGCTCAACGCCAGCAACGACCCGCTCATCGTCATCGACGGACTTGCCATGGACAACGAAGGCGTGCAGGGCCTCTCCAATCCCCTCGCCATGGTCAATCCCGAAGACATCGCCAGCTTCACCGTGCTGAAGGATGCTTCCGCCACAGCCATCTATGGTTCGAGAGCTTCCAATGGCGTCATCATCATCACCACCAAGAAAGGCCGCAAGAACAGCCGTCCACAGGTATCGTACAACGGTAGCGTGAGCTTCGGTACGAAAGCCAAGACCTACGACGTGCTCTCGGGCGACCAATACCGCGCTTACGTGCAGAATACTTTCGGCGAAGCCGCCACGCTCCCCTTGGGCACGGCCAATACCGACTGGCAGGACCAAATCTACCAGACAGCCGTGAGCCACGACCACAACATCTCCATCAACGGCGGCCTCGGCTGGCTTCCCTACCGCCTCAGCTTGGGCTACACGAATGAAGAAGGTATCATCAAGACCTCCAGCTTCGAGCGTTACACCGTGGCCGTAAACCTTGCTCCCTCCTTCTTCAACGACCACTTGAACGTAAACCTCAATGCCAAGTTCATGTCGGCCAAGAACCGCTACGCCGACGGTGGCGCCATCGGTGCAGCCCTCAGTATGGACCCCACGCAGCCCGTTTACTTCGACCCCAGCGACCCCGATGCAGCCTTCACGGGCGGCTACTACCAGCACATGCAGGATGCTACCTTCAACGACCCTGCCTGGACCCGCCAGCCCAACACGAAGAACACTGCCAACCCCTTGGCCATGCTCGAGCTGAAGAACGACCACGCCAAGAGCCAGTCCTTCATCGGCAACATGGAGCTGGACTACAAGCTCCACGGCTTTGAAGACCTCCACATCCACGCCAATGTCGGCGGCGACTACTCCGAAGGCAACCAGTGGACGGAAATCTCTCCCTACTCTGCTTCCAACAACTACTTCGGAAGCACCTGGCGCGCTGCCAAGTACAAGTACAATCTCCAGGGCAACATCTACGCCCAGTACCAGCACCTCTTTGGCAACCACAACGTAGACATCATGGCCGGTACCGAAGCCCAGCACTTCCACTACAACGGCTTCGGCGAAGGCGGTGGTTGGGACAGCTACCTGAATGAGTACAAGGACTACCAGAGCCGTGCCACCACGGGCTATGCTTCCCGCAACTCGCTCCTCTCCTACTTCGGCCGTGTGAACTACATCTACAACGACCGCTACCTCGCCACCTTCACCATGCGCTGGGATGGTTCGTCCCGCTTCGCCGACGGCAACCGCTGGGGTACTTTCCCCTCTGTGGCATTGGGCTGGAAAGTGAAGAACGAGAAGTTCCTCCGCACGGCCGAGTGGCTCTCCGACCTCAAGCTCCGCCTCGGTTGGGGTATCACGGGTCAGCAGAACATTGGCCAAGACTTCTACTACATGCCCCTCTACAACGTGGGTGACGACTACGCCCAGTATCCTATCGGTAACGACTACATGCACACGTTGCGTCCCAACGCCTTCAACAAGGACCTGACTTGGGAAAAGACCACCACGTGGAATGCGGGTCTCGACTTCGCCTTCCTCAACAATCGCATCGACGGTTCGGTCGACTACTACTACCGCGAAACCAAGGACCTCATCTCCGTGGTAGACGTGGAGGCTGGTTCCAACTTCAACAACCAAATCTGGAAGAACATCGGCAAGTTGCGCAACTACGGTCTTGAGTTCACCCTCAACGCCCGCCCCATCCAGACGCGCGACTTCACCTGGCAGGTGACCTACAACTTCATGTGGAACCGCAACAAGATCACCGAGCTCTACGGCGATGCCGGATATGTAGCTACGGGTATTTCTCCCTCGAAGCTCCCCGCCGGCGGTACCGTGCAGGTGAACAAGGTAGGCTATCCCGCCAACTCCTTCTACGTTTACCAGCAGGTCTACGACGAGAACGGCAAGCCCATCGAAAACATGTTTGTTGACCGCAACGGCAACGGCTACATCGACGACGACGACCGCTACATCTACAAGAGCCCCGCAGCCGACGTGCTCATGGGCTTCACCTCGAAGTTCATGTACAAGAACTGGGACTTCAGCTTCACGCTCCGTGCCAGCCTGAACAACTACGTCTACTACGACTACCTCAGCGACCGTGCGGATGTCAGCCTCGGCGGTATGACTGTCCAGAACGAGTGGACCAACCGCACCATGGAGCACCTCAACCTCGGTTGGAGTGGCCAGGGCAACTACGCCATGAGCGACTACTTCGTGCGCAATGCCTCCTTCCTCCGCTGCGACAACATCACCCTCGGCTACAGCTTCCGCAACCTCTTCAAGCAGGGCAGCTTCGACGGCATCACCGGCCGCGTCTACGCCCTTGTCCAGAACCCCTTCGTCATCACCAACTACGACGGTCTCGACCCCGAGTTGAGCAATGCCAGCTACAAGGGTATCGACAAGAACTTCTATCCGCGTCCCCGCACCTTCATGGTCGGTATGAGCCTGAACTTCTAAGTCTGGCTGCGGATTCATTCTCACACTTTCTCCTACAAAATAGAAATCCTAAGTTATGAAACTCAATTTGTTCAAATACATGGCGCCGGTAGCCCTCACCCTCGGGCTGGGCTTGGGAGCAGCATCCTGTGCCGACGACCTCAACCAATCGTCCATCGACCCGCA
>CAMGGA010000115.1 GCA_946055515.1 uncultured Bacteroidales bacterium | reverse complement strand
GTCGGGGAGATCGCTACGCTTCGGGGGGCCGGATCGCTGGTTGTTCGTCCGCGGCAAGGCGGGGCGCGGGGCGCGCGGTATGTCAGCTCTTTCCTTTCTTGCCCACGATTTGGGTCACGTGCTCGACGGAGATGACGGAATACTTGTTCCAGCCTACCTGCGGCAGCACCTTTTCGTAGAAAGTGTAGAGGTTGCGGAATTTCTGGGAAATGCTGTCGGCGGTGCCGAAGCTGATGATGTGGTTCCCCACGCGGGGCACGAGGCGGAGCTCGTGGTTCTTCTCCACGTAAATCTGCTCAATCTGGGCATTCCAGAAAGGGTCGTCGTGGAGGAAGCGTCCCATGGGGAGCAGCTTGGTGCGGGCGAAGTTGCGGTCGATGTGCCCCGTGGCCACCACGAGGTCAGCCACGTAGCCCTGTGGGTTCATGAAGTTGCCCCGCTGGTCCATGTAGTAGCTGTCGCCGTTGTCGGCGATGACGCGGATGAGGGGGAGTCGCTGGAGAATCATCACGTTGAGTTCCCCATTGGGCGACTTGTAGCACGAGACGGAGTCGATGAAACTGTTCTTGCGCAGCACGGCCTCGATGGCGGGACCGTTGATGTCGTCCATCTTGCGCCCCACGGGGTAGAGGTTCGACTGGCTGAGCAGGCGGTCAGCCTCCTGTGCGGTGATGAAGCCCGCGTGGGAACTGTCGGCAATGGTGTAGTTCACACGCTGGCACACCATGTCGTTGCCATGCCTCGAAAACTTCAGGAAGGCAAAGGCAAGATACACGATGAGCGCAACAAGCAGAACAAGTTTGACGAATGTTTTCATTGAGCAAGCGGAGAGTGTCTGAGGGTCCGGGAGGGAGACTTATTTCGCCTCGAGCAGTTGTTTCAGTTGGGGCATGAAGTCCACCACGTCGCCGGCACCCAACACGATGAGCACGTCGAAGTCGTGGTCTTTCACCCAGTCGAGCAACTGGTCCTTTTCCACGAGATGACGCTCCATGTCGGGGCGCAGCTCGTTGAAAATCAGGCTGCTGTCCACGCCCGGGATGGGCAGTTCGCGGGCGGGGTAGATTTCGGTCAGCACCACCTCGTCGAGGAGCGAGAGACTCTCGGCAAACTCCTTGTAGAAATCCCGCGTGCGGGTGAAGAGGTGGGGCTGGAAAATGGCGGCCACCTTCCGTCCCGTGAACACTTCGCGAATGGAGAGGATGCTCTGGCGGATTTCCTCGGGATGGTGGGCATAGTCGCTGAGCAGCACGTGGCGCTCGTCGTTGAGGGCGAAGTCGAAACGGCGGTCCACGCCGGCGAACGACTTCATGGCGCGGCGGATTTCCCCGGGTTCGGCGCCGGCCACCTGGGCCAGGGCCATGGCGGCGATGCCGTTGTCGATGTTGATGCTCACGGGCACGCCCAGTTCCACGTCGGCGATGTTCCCCAGCGGGGAGACGAAGTCAAACACGATGCGTCCGCCGCCGATGCGGATGTTTTCGGCGTGGAAGTCACCCTCGGTGCGGGCGTAATCGTAGCGGCGCACACCGGGTTGCAGGGCCTCCTGCATCTTCAGCCCGCGGTGTACGATGAGGGCGCCGCCGGGCTGGATGAGCGAGGTGTAGTGGCGGAAGCTCTCGAGGTAGGCTTCCTCCGTGCCGTAGATGTCGAGGTGGTCGGCATCGGTGGCCGTGATGACCGTGGCGAAGGGCCGCAGGTGATGGAAAGAGCGGTCAAACTCGTCGGCTTCTATCACCACGTAGGGACTTTCGCGGCTGAGCAGGTAGTTGGTGCCGTAGTTCTTGGTGATGCCACCCAGGAAGGCGTTGCACCCCACGCGGCTCTCGTGGAGCAGGTGGGCACACATCGAGGTGGTCGTGGTCTTCCCGTGCGTGCCGGCCACGCAGAGGCCCTTCATGGAGCGCGTCAGCGTGCCGAGCACCTGGGCCCGCTTCTGGAGGTCGAAACCGCCCTCGCGGAAGTAGGTCAGTTCGCGGTGGTCGGCGGGGATGGCCGGGGTGTAGACCACCAGCGTTTCCTCGCGGTCGCGGCAGGCTTCGGGGATGAGGTCGGGGTTGTCCTCATAGTGTATGTCGGCGCCTTCGGCGCGGAGTTCTTCGGTGAGGGCACAGGTCGTGCGGTCGTAGCCGGCCACCGTGAGCCCTTGGGAAAGGAAGTAGCGCACGAGGGCACTCATGCCGATGCCACCTGCGCCTACAAAGTAAACAGCTTTCATGCTTGGGGAAATGTATGACTACGCGAAACGCGGCACACAGGCTGCGCTCCGCGGGATGGGTTGGGGTTTATTGGCGCGCCAGGCGGATGACCTCGTCGGCAATGTCGGAGGCAGCGTTGGGCTTGGCGAGTTCGCGGATGTGCCGGCTGAGTGCGTCGAGCTTCTCGTGGTCGGTCACGGTGTTGATGGCCAGGGGCAGGAGGGTGCGGCGGGCGTCAGCGTCGGGCACGTAGAGCGCGGCTTCCTTCTGCACGAGGGCGAGGGCGTTTTTCGTCTGGTGGTCTTCGGCCACATTGGGCGAGGGCACGAGGATGACGGGCTTGCCCAGAAGGCAAAACTCGGAGATGCTGCCCGCCCCGGCCCGGCTGATGACGAGATCGGCGGCGGCGTAGGCTTGGCGCATGTCGGAAATGAAGTCCATGACCACGAGGTTGGCGGGGCAGCCGCGGCGCTCGAGTTCGGCGTGGATTTCCCCGCTGTAGTACTTGCCTGTCTGCCAGATGAACTGCACGCTGCCCTGTTGGCGCACCAAGGGGAGGTTGCCGAGGATGCTCTCGTTCACCGTGCGGGCACCGAGCGAACCGCCCACGATGAGGATGGTGCGCTTGCCGGGCACGAGGCCGAAGGCGCGCACGGCATCGTCCTTGGAGAGCGTGTCGTCGAGGAGGTTCTGGCGCACGGGGTTGCCCGTGAACAGGATTTTTTCGGCGGGGAAGAAGCGCTCCATGCCGTCGTAGGCCACACAGATGCGGCTGGCATGCTTGGCGAGCAGCTTGTTGGTCACGCCGGCGTAGGAATTCTGCTCCTGCAGCAGGGTGGGAATACCCATGTCACCACACACGTTGAGCGTGGGTCCGCTGGCGTAGCCTCCCACGCCGACAGCTACCTGCGGCTGGAACTCTTTCACGATCTGGCGGGCCATCGAGCGGCTCTTCAGAAGCTTGAAAAGTACGGGTATGTTTTTCAGCAAATTCTTGCGGTCGAACCCGGCAACGGGCAGCCCCTTGATGGGGTAGCCTGCGGCGGGCACGCGCTGCATTTCCATGCGTCCTTCTGCGCCCACAAAGAGGATTTCGGCCTCAGGGCATTTCGCACGGATTTCGTTGGCGATGGACACGGCGGGAAAGATATGGCCGCCCGTTCCGCCGCCACTGATAATCACTTTCAAGACTTCGTTCATACTTCGGACATCTATATACTACGCGCAAAAGTAGAAATAAATCTCCGTATGGGGGCCACGTGCAACGGCTTTTTAGCAAAAATATTTCAAAACAGCGTCCGCAAGGAACCGTTTCAGCGAAATTCGAGCCGTGCGCTCGTTTACATTTCTTTACAGGTGGATTTTTCCCATTTATTCCGAAAAACACCCGAAAAATATAAGTTTTTCTATACGTGATTTTTAGGTCGAAAAAAGCCTTCACAGCTTCACAAACAACTATTTTGCACTGGGCTTCAGCGGATTGCGTGTGAAGCTTCGGGGATTCAAGCCTTCACAGAAGGGGATTTTGACGGCCGGAATTTAGAAAGAGGTTTTGTCAAACAATTTTATCGCAATTTCTTTACGTTTTCACATTTCTAAACATGCCTGTGGGCGTGAAGGTTACGCCTGGATGTGAAGGCTTGGCGGCCCCGACCCTTCACACCGTTTTCATCTGAATTTCAAGGGTAAACAAAGCGTCTGTGAAGCTGTGAAGGGAAAATAAGGGTAAAAAACACGTATATATAGACAAGGAAATTCGGCCCCAATCGGGCGAAAACCGCACTTGTTAATGGGTCTTAACTTGCATTCCTGCGGTTTTGGGGCTTCTATTTACGGAGAATATGTTGCGGCGGTGAAGAGGAAAGGGCGGCGAGGCCATCTCATTGCCATGCGGGGACACCGCTCGATGCCGGCAGCAGCAACACCTTGGGCTCACAACCCTTGGCGGAACGGTTCTCACCTCGGGGCCTCCTCGGCGCTCCTGTCCCTGGCTTTCGCCGCACAACTCCGCCGATGGCATTTCCAATCCCAGGAGTTGTCGCGGCTGTTGGCGGGGGCGGAGCGGCGGGAGGCGGGGGGCTGCCTGAAACGGTTGCGGTTTCTCACCATCGTACCGCTTGCGCCAAAGCCACGCACCGCCCTACCCGAGCAGTGCCTCGAGTTCGGCGAGGTTGTTCACCACGGTGTAGTAGTCGGCGGGGGAGCCGTCGATGAGCCCCTGGGCGAAAAGGGCATCGAGGGCGGCAAGGAGGGCATCCCAACAGCCCTGGACGTTGTAGAAGACGAGGGGCTGGCGGCGGATGCCGATGCCCGTGTTGGCCAGTACGGTGAAGGCCTCGTCGAGGGTGCCGATGCCGCCGGGAAGGGCGAGGAGGAGGTCGCTCTCTCGGTTCATCATGGCCTTGCGGTCGCTGAGGTCCACGCAACGGAAGGTGACGTCGATGGCATCACTGACCAGGCCGCGCTCGACAATGATGTCGGGCACCATGCCGTAGACACGGCCGCCGTGGGCACGCACGCTCTGCGCCAGGATTTCCATCAGGCCCTTGCGCGCACCGCCGTAGACGAGGGTGCGGCCCGTGCGGCCGATGAGGGCGCCCACGTCGTGGGCCGCCTGCTGGTAGGAGAGGGGAAGGTCGGACTTGGAAGAGAGGTAGACGCCGATTTTCTGGTATTTTTGCTCCATGGGGTTGAGAGAAAAGCGGGGACACTGTGCGCAAGGCGTGGTGTCCCCGTAATGAAAAAA
>CAMGGA010000114.1 GCA_946055515.1 uncultured Bacteroidales bacterium | reverse complement strand
ATAGAACACCGCTCTCCTAAAGCAGTGATCTGAGTTCGATTCTCAGTGGGGGTACATTCGTTCCGATACCACAAATAGACGGGGTTAAGTGACAAGCGGCACGACGCGGCTCCGCACCGCGCCTTCGCCTGTCACTTAACCCTTTTTCAACCTCCTCTATACTATGTCCACGCCCGTACTCACGCCGATGATGAAACAGTTTTTTGACCTCAAGGCCAAAAACCCCGATGCCCTCCTGCTGTTTCGCTGCGGCGACTTCTACGAAACTTATTCCTCCGATGCCGTCACCGCGTCCCAGGTGCTCGGTATCACACTGACACGGCGCAACAACAAGAACCAGGAATCGACCGAAATGGCGGGCTTTCCCTACCATGCCCTCGACACCTACCTCCCGCGCCTCATCCGCGCGGGCTTCCGCGTGGCCATCTGCGACCAGCTGGAGGACCCGAAGCTGACCAAGAAGCTGGTGAAGCGCGGCATCACCGAACTGGTCACACCCGGCGTGGCCATGTCGGACAATGTGCTGTCGGCGAAGGAAAACAACTTCCTCGCGGCGGTCCACTTCGGGGCGCAGGCGGTGGGCATCTCCTTCCTCGACATCTCCACGGGCGAGTTTCTCGTGGCCGAGGGTACGGCGGAGTATGTGGACAAACTCCTCGCGGGCTTTGCGCCGAAGGAGGTGCTGGTGCGGCAGGGAATGCGTCCGCGCTTCGAGGGGCTCTACGGGTCGAAGCACTTTGTGTTTGAACTCGAGGACTGGGCTTTCTCGCCCGTCACGGCGAACGACAAGCTCACCCGCCACTTCCGGGTGAAGAACCTCAAGGGCTTCGGCGTGGACCACCTCAAGGACGGCATCGTGGCCGCCGGCGCGGTGCTCTGCTACCTCGAACTGACGCAACACACCCAGACGGCCCACATCACCGCGCTCCGACGCATCGAGGAAGACGGCTATGTGCGGCTCGACCGCTTCACCACGCGCAACCTCGAACTGGTCGCGCCGATGGCCGAAGGGGGCAGTTCGCTGCTGGGCGTGATGGACCGCACTCTGACCCCGATGGGGGCCCGCATGCTCCACCGGTGGATGATTTTCCCGCTGCGCTCGGTGAAGGCCATCGAAGCGCGGCTCGACGGGGTGGAGCATTTCTTCAAGCAACCTGACTTCCGCGAACTCTGCGAAATGGAATTGCCGAAAATCGGCGACATGGAGCGCATCGTTTCCCGCGTGGCCGTGGGACGCGTGAACCCGCGCGAACTGCAGCAGCTGCGGGCGGCGCTCGAAAGCACGGCGCTGCTCAAATATGCCTGTGTCCACGCCGATTGCGAGGCCATCCGCGAGGTGGGGCTCCGCCTCGATGCGCTCACCGAACTGCGCGACCGCATCAAGCGTTCGCTCCGCCCCGACCCGCCCCTGCTGGTGAACAAGGGGGGCGTGATTGCCGACGGGTTCGATGCCGAACTGGACGAGCTGCGCAAGCTGTCCACTTCGAGCAAGGACTTCCTGATGAGCATCCAGCAGCGCGAGGCCGAGGCCACGGGCATCCCGAGCCTCCGCATCGGGTTCAACAACGTGTTCGGCTACTACATCGAGGTGCGCAATACCTACAAGGAACGTGTGCCGCAGGACTGGATAAGAAAGCAAACCCTGGCGCAGGCGGAGCGGTACATCACGCAGGAACTGAAGGAGCTGGAGGACAAAATCCTCGGCGCCGAGGACCGCATCCTCGAAATGGAAACGCGCCTCTTCGCCGAATTGGTGCGCGAGGTGTCGCGTTATGTCCAGCCGCTCCAGACCGACGCCAACGCGCTGAGCCGCCTCGATGTGCTGCAGAGCCTCGCGGCGGTGGCCCGGGAGCGCCACTATGTGCGCCCCGTGGTGGACGAGGGTCTGAAACTGGAAATCAAGGCGGGCCGCCACCCGGTGATCGAAACGCTCATGCCTACGGGCGAACGGTACACGCCGAATGACGTTTCCCTGGACACGAAGCAGCAGCAAATCGTCATCGTCACGGGTCCGAACATGGCGGGTAAGAGTGCGCTCCTCCGCCAAACGGCACTCATCACGCTCCTGGCGCAGATGGGCTCGTTCGTCCCCGCCGACTCGGCCCGTATCGGCGTGGTGGACAAGATATTCACGCGCGTCGGGGCGAGCGACAACATTTCCGTCGGAGAGAGTACGTTCATGGTGGAGATGAGCGAGGCGGCGAACATCATGAACAACCTCACGGAACGCTCCCTTGTGCTCTTCGACGAACTGGGCCGAGGCACTTCGACCTACGACGGCATTTCCATCGCCTGGGCCATCGTGGAGCATATCCACGAGAACCCGAAGGCGCACGCCCGCACGCTCTTCGCCACGCACTACCACGAGCTCAACGAGATGGAGGCACGTTTTCCGCGCGTGAAGAACTGGAACGTGTCGGTGAAGGAGGTGGACGGCAAGGTCGTTTTCCTGCGCAAACTCCAGCCCGGCGGGTCGGAACATTCCTTCGGTATCCACGTGGCGCGCCTGGCGGGTATGCCGGGCAGCATCGTGCGCCGCGCCGAGCAGATCTTGAAGGACCTGGAGCAGGCGGGCGAACAGACCGGCGTGGGGGTGCCGCGCGCAGAGAGCAACACGCGCCAGGAGGAGGGCACGCAGATGAGCTTCTTCCAGCTCGACGACCCCGTGCTCTGCCAAATCCGCGACGAACTCCTGAACATCGACGTGAACAACCTCACCCCGCTCGAAGCACTCAACAAGCTGAACGACATCAAGCGCATCCTGCAGGGCTGACCTTTCCTTCCGCCCCGCCTTTCTCCCCTCCGCCGCTTCCCTCCCGGCTTTCCCGCCATCCCGTCGCGGCTTCCCTTCATTCGCTTGCTCCGTCTCCCCTCTGAAAATTACAAGATACAAAAATTCGCCCCAGCCTCATGCAAAGTGAAGGCTGGGGCGAAGCGTTATAGACCTACTTCGTTTTCACGATATATACACCCTGTGCGGGCAGTTTCAGGCTGTGTGAGCCAGCGCCCATGCGTTGGCTGCTTACGAGGCGGCCTGCGGTGTCGTAGACCTTCACTTCGCTCTCGGCGTTGAGCTGGAGGTCGAAGTGGTCGCCACATACGCGGAACACGCCCTGGGCATCAGCGGCCTCGGCCTCGACGCTTTGGATAGCACTGGGGTCGAATGCCTCGATGTGGGTGAAGCGGCTCCAGAAGGGGTGGCTCTGGTAATACGACAGTGCCTCGGCGGGCACGTGGAGCGTGGCCTTGTCGTAGCAGTCCTCAAAGGGATAGTAGTTCAGGCTCTCGATGACGGGCGGAATGACGGCATGGATGGTCACGTCGGTGAGTCCGCTGCACTTGGCGAAGGCTGCGTCCTTCACCAAGGTGAGGGTCGAGGGCAGGCTGAGGGTCTTGATCTTGTCGAACTTGAGGCCCACGGCCATGGCTATCGTTTCTACGCCCTCGGGCACCTTGAGATCGACGAGGGTATCGGGGCGGGCATACTGGTTGAGGCGTCGGTAGTCGGCATCGAGGAGCATGCCGTTCTCGCAGCGGAGGGAGGGGCAGCCTTCCTCCACCTTGAATCCTACGATGATGTTCCACGAGAGGGCTTCGTCGCCATAGTATTCGAGAGAAGCGGGAAGCACCACGTCGGTTGGAAGGAATGCAATGTACCAGAAGGCATAGTCGCCCAAATACTTGAGTGTGGAGGGGAGCACCGTGTTGTCGAGATAGGACTCTGAGCCACAGTCGAAAGCGGCCTCGCCGATGTATTCAAGCATGGGCGGGAGGTGGATGCGTTTCGCATTGTTGCAACACCAGAAGGCCTCGTTGCCTACGTAGGTCACCTTGTCGGGCAGGATGATGCTGTCGAGACTGGATTCTGAGAAGGCATAGTCCTCTATCTTCCTGAGGTTCTTTGGCCAATGAATGTCATGTAAATTGTAACAGCTGCCGAAGGAATTATTGGAAATGGTCTCCACTTCATCGTTGAGCTGAATGTAAGAACTCTGGGCAAGCCAGAACGCGTTGTTCTGCACATCGCGAATGGAGGAGGGCAGAATGATGGTGTCGTTGGATGCTTTGTAAAAAGCCGCCGAAGAGATGCCTACCACATCGTACCGCATGCCGCCAAATTCCACTTCGGCGGGAATTTCAAGTCGTTCATCTGTGCGATTGCTGCCTGTAACCACCACTTCGTTCGGCACATCGGCATTCATTTCCACTTCGTAGTTGAATCCGTCTACCGTGAAGAAAGCATCGCGGGCGGGAAGGTCTTCTACAATGTTTTGGAAGCGGTTCCAGAAATCGGCATCCTCATACTCCACCTTCGATCCTACGGGCACGTGGAGCACGGCTTCTTCGGCCACCTGCTGCGGCAGCAGACTGTTTTTGTTGATAGTGGGCGGCACCACGGCAAGCGAGTTGATTTCGCGCAGCGCGTTGGAACCCTGGAGCGAGAAGGGATTCGCCTTCTTGAAGTCTGCGGGGAAAGTGATGCTCTTCAGCAGGGGCAGATTGCTGGCATACAGGCTTACATTCTTCAAGGCTTTCGGAAGCTGGAAGTCCGTGAGGAACAAGAGAGGCAATGACTTGTAGTTATAAAAGAAGTCAGTTCTTTTGGTATAGCCATGGACATCGCTAAGGTCGAGGTGGCGCAGGTAGAGGAGGTTTTCGAAGAGATAGGAACGGTCATTGTCCACGAGCGGACCCGCCAGCGTGAGCTCGGCTACTGTTTCGGGCCGGTCGGTCACGGAGCGGATGTATTCCTCCAGCGTCTGTCCCTGGCCCAGGGTGAAGTGCAGGCCCTTCACCATCTCGCTCTCGGCGAGCGCGTGGATAGAGAGTTTGTGCGGTTCGGCATCGGTGTAGACGCTCGTGTAGTAGACCTTTCCGTCCACGATGCTGTCGGGCGCGTAGAACTTGTCGTCGATTTGGAAGGTCACCACGTCCTTGCCCTCGGGCAACTTCACGCTGCACACGTAGGGGTGGAAAAGGATGGGGTTGCCCT
>CAMGGA010000113.1 GCA_946055515.1 uncultured Bacteroidales bacterium | reverse complement strand
GGAGGGATTTTTTTGTACATTTGCATTTAAGTTATCTTGCCAGTGCTGCACGACAAAGCCATGCAGCAGCGTGCAGGAATACTGCGTAAAGCAAAATTGCTTCTCCCTGTCCGTGCCGCGGCCAAGAAGCGTTTTAAAACCTTATATCCGAAACCATGCCTTTTCTATTCAGAGTACGCCGTTGTCCCCCAAGCCCCTTTCAGCAGGCCCCCGTGTTGGGTTGGCTTGTGCTGTTTGTGCTTTCCCTTTTGATAGCATGGTCTGGGCGCGATGTGTTGAGCAAAGAGATTTGGTTGCTCTTTTGGATTGCACAGATGGTTGCATTGGTCGCAGACCTCGTGTATTCCTCGGTGAAAAAGAAGAATGCGATAGCCAGTCCTTTGGTTGTCCCTTTGGCATGTTTGGGAATGATTGGCCTGGCGGGTTTCGATACAGCCTATCGCATCGAACAAATCCGGGTGGAATGGCCACAGTTTCAGGCAGAGAAATCGGGGAAATACCGCAGTGTGGCCGAGCAACCCGCATGGTGCGGCGTCGTAGAGCAATTGAAGAAGGTAGACGAGAAGTACATAAAGCTTGAAATAAGCCTCGTAGACGACCGAAAGGAATATGATGGTAAAATCCTTCACCTTACGCTGCAAAAGCCCTTAGGAGAGAAAGAAACGAGTAAATCAGCCAAACAAAGCCATTCCAGTGATAGAGATTTAGAAAAACAGCTGGTTCCAGGCAATCTCATTGCCTTGCGAGCCGATGTAGAAGCCGCCTACGAAGGCGGAAATCCATCCGCATTCGACTATGCCACCTACCTGCTCCAGCAAGGCGTGAGCGGCACCGCTTTTGTGCGCCGCGATGCGTGGGTAGTTAAGCCGCAGCAAGACAGCCAAGTCAGCCTGTCGCACCAGTTTCTGCGTTTGCGTGCCCATTTGATCGAGAAATACGCCCGCTACTTCAATGCAGAGCAAACATCCATCCTGGCCGCGCTCACCCTCGGCGACAAAACCCGCTTGCAGGCCGAGACCCGCGCCCTTTTCGCTGAAACAGGCACCAGCCACATCCTTGCCCTTTCCGGACTCCACCTCTCCATTCTCTTCAGCCTGCTACAATTCCTGTTTATCTCCCGTTTGCGTTTCTTTTCCCATCGCGTCCTCTGCCAGACCCTTCTCGTCCTTTCCCTGTGGCTTTTTGTCTATTTGGCCGGTGCTCCCATCTCCCTTCAGCGCGCCGCCTGGATGCTCACTTTCATGCAAGTGTCCCATCTCCTATCGCGCCACAAAGTCCAGACCTACAGCACCCTTGGCATTTCCGCCCTCATCCTCCTGCTGTTCAATCCCCTCATCCTGTTCGACGTCAGTTTTCAGCTCTCCTTCGCCGCCGTCTTCTCCATAGTCACCTTCAACCAATACCTTTGGCGCCGTTTCCCTCTGCCCAAGTACAAGCCCTCCCCCATGCGCCTGAAGATGGACAAGGCAGCCGGCCGAGTCTCCAACGCCCAGCGCCTGCGCAATGCCCTGAACAACTACCTCTATCGCCCCTTCGTCTACTACCTCTACCCCTTCCTCACCGTCTCCCTTGGTGCCCAGATAGGCACAGCCCCCCTCATTGCCCACTACTTCCACCTCCTCTCCCCCCTCGGCCTTGTGGCCAACATCCTCGTCGTCCCCGCCGCATACATCCTCCTGTTGGGTGCCCTCCTCTTCTTTCTCCTGCCCCTCACCCTGCTCCGCACCATCCTGGCCGCCCTCATGCAGCAAGTGATGGAAATCATGACCGCCGAGCTCTCCTATTTAACCTCCCTTCCCTTTGCCACCATCCCCGTCTACCTCGACTGGCCCCTGCTCCTGCTCCTCACCGTGCTGCCCGTCTACCTCTACGTGCTCAATGAAATCAAGCGCACCCACCTCCGCCGTCCTCTCCTCTTCCTTCTCCCCGTAGTGATACTTTTGGGAATAAGTGGAGAAATCCTTTGGCGGCGCCACGTCAGCATCCCCCCGCAGATAACCCTCTACCGGCTCCCCCGCACCAGTCTGCTCCACCTCGTCGCCCCCGGCGGCTCCTCCTACCTGATCAGTCCCCAGCCCTTCGACAGCCTGCGTACCCAGATAGAAGTTTTGGAGAAAAACTATTTCCGTCCCCGTCATCTCCCCCGTCCCCAGTGGGTAGGGCAGCAGCACTGCCAGCGCGGCGGCCTCCTCCGCCAGGGCCCCTGCATCCTTTTCCAGGGCAAACAAATCCTCTACCTCACCGCCCCCTTCCGTCCCCCGCAGCGCGAAGCCCCCCTACCCATCGACCACCTCATCCTCAGCGCCGCCTGCACCACCGCCCCCGAAGCCATCCTCTCCCAGGTCCGTCCGCGGCAAATCATCCTCGACCCCACCGTCCCCTACCGTCTCCGCCGGCAATGGGAGAAAGCCAGTGCTGCCCACCGCATCCCCTGCCACATCACCTCCGAGCAAGGCTATTACCAGCAAATCCTTCCCCAATAAATCCCACACAAAACCCCGGGCGAGCGTGGAGCCATCCACACCCGTCCGGGGTCATTTTATGTAGAAGAAAAATGCTTCAAGCAAGCAAACTTCTTCAAGCAAGCAAACTTAGAAAGCGAACTTCGTCACCTGGTTGCCCACCTTCACGAGGTAAACACCGCTGGTGCCGAGGTTGAACGCACCCTGCTTGCCCTTGGCAACGAGCATACCGTTAGCGTTGAACACCTCAACCATCGAGTTGCCGGCATTCTCCACCTGCAGCGTCGAGCCGTTCAGGCGCAGGCTCACGGGCACCGTTTCGCCCAGGCCATTGATGCTGCTCACCACTACGTTCACCTTCTCCGTAGCCGAATAAGCACTTTCCTTCAGGCTACCTTCCACGCCTTCCACGTTCACGCTCTTGCCGGCGCAGACCTTGTGGTAGATTTCCTGGCCATAGAGGCGGTTAGGCAGCACCACCTCGTTCACGTTCACGGGGTTGACGGGATTGAAGAAGAACGGGTCGAGCAAGCTCTCGCCGGCCTTATAGTTCTGCGAGATTTTCACAGCGTCGATATAGAGGTTACCGGGGAAGCTCACGCCGAAGATACCCACCTTCGAGCGTGCAGAACCCTTCGTCAGCGTCACGGTGAAGTCCTTCACCTCTTCCGTCACGTCGCCGGCGTAAGCCAGTTCAACCTGGCTGAAGTCGCCCGTCTCCTCGTTGAAGTTGAAGAGAGCCACGGCACACTGCACCACACCTTCGTGCTTCACGTTGTCCATGTCCCAGAAATCGCAGAGCTCACCCATCAGGCTCAGGTCCACCGTAATCTTGCCGCCGTCCTTCGAGAGGTCCAGTTCGGGCGAGATGATGCCCGAGTTCTCTTGGTTGTAGAGATAGTGGTAAGCGTCCACCACGGCATAGCCGTCGGCGTAGGGCATATAGTTTTCGCCCTTCCAGCCGGCCTGTTCCATGCCCTGGATGAACGTTTCGCCGTAAACGTTCCACTCGTGGTCTTCCACCGTGTACGTCGGGTCAGAGCCGTCAAACTTCTTCAGGCGGCTGAAGTCATCCTTCATCACCACGAAGGGGCCGTCCTCCTTGGCCACGCGGTTGCTCATGGCCCAGTAGTTGTAGTATTCAGCCGAAGGCACCTCGCTCCAGCCGGCCGAGTAAGCCTCCAGTTCCTCCGTGCCGAAGTCCGTCGGGTCCAGAACGGGAGCCACGAGGTCAAACACCGTCTGCTTCGTGCTTTCGAACGATTCATGTTCGCCCTTCACGGCACGTACAGAGTAGAAGTAAGTCTTGCCGCTCTCCATACCCTCGAAGTGGAACGTGTTCGTCTGAGCGGGGAGGTCGCTTTGGAGCAGGCGCTGCTGTCCGAGCAAGTCGTCGAGGTCATAGAGATTTACGAGATACGACTCAGCGCCCTCCACGGCCTCCCAGTTCGCGTCGAAGCTCGTGCCCTGGTAGTTCGTGTGCGCCTTCGTGTGCGGCATGGCCACATACGGGTTGATCGTGTACACCTCGATGTCGTCCAGATACAGGCGGTAGTTGCCTTGCGGAACGAGGTTGAAGAGCGTATATTCGCCACAGTTGTGGAAAATGAAGGAATACTCCTGCCACTCGTCCGTGATGGTCGGGCAAACATAGCTTTCCAGGAAGCGCCAGGTCGGGGCCATGTTGAACGTCTCGGCAGCCTCCACGGCAAAGTTCGACACCGTGCCGCCCTCGTCCGTGCGAGCCTTGAAGGTAAGCACAGCGATGCAGTCATACTTGCCCACGTTGAGCATCGGCGTGTTGATGTGGCCATATTCGCCCTTCTTGCTCGTGTCGATGCAGATAGCGCCGCCGGCGGGGAAGGCGTTGAAGCAGCCCCAGCCCGGAGTCAGCGTGTAGTCGTCGTCCATGTTGATCCAGGGGTATTCATACTCCTCGCGGTCCAGCTTCGTGTTCCTGTCGGGGTTGCCCACTGAGCCGGTGTTCAGTTTCGAGAAGTCCTCCAGCATCACTTCCTCCTTCGTGCCATACTTCAGCAGGCCCTGCGTGTCGGCCTCTTCGGCCTCCTTCGCGGCCACGTTGCCCTTGGCGAGGCGGAAAGCGTTGAATGTTTGGGGAGTGCGTGCGTTCAGAGCCGCAGCGTCAGCCTTCTTGTTGGTCAGCTTGAAGGTCTGTGCGCCCGCCGTCAGTGTAAAGGCGGTGAGAGCAGCGCAAAGTAATAGTTTTCGCATAGGAAAGGTATTTTACTGTAAATAGAAGAATATTAAGACATGAAACAGGACATGTCAGGAACCCTGGCACGCCCTGTTTCGTTAGAGTCTATTCAAGGAAGCCAATTACTTCACTTGGAGTTTCGAGGTCATCACCTTGCCTTCGGCGTCCGTAGCCTTCACTACGTAAGCGCCGCTGGTGAGGTTGAGCTTCTTGTTTGCGCCCTGGGCCACCGTCTGTCCGGCCACGTTGTAGACAGTCACGTTCTGAGCGTCGAAGCCCTTGAACTGGATGCTGCCCGTAGCGTTGTTGTAGGTAGCGCTGCTGCCG
>CAMGGA010000112.1 GCA_946055515.1 uncultured Bacteroidales bacterium | reverse complement strand
TCACCTCCTCGTCCTATCCCGTGACCACGCAGGATTTCGGCGTGAGCCTCAAGTTCATCCTCAACCGGTAGATCTCCCCAACATTCGCCCCCACTGCAATGAAAATATTCCGCACGTTCACCCAACTCCCCGACGAGGCCCCGTGCCCGCTGCCGCGCCCGGTGGCCGTCCCCCTTCCCGACACCGTGCTGCTGCCGCCCAAGCGCCCCTTCTTCGTCCCCGACCACACCCGCGACTGCGTGGCCACCCTTTGCCTCGCCTTCCGCATCAACCGTCTCGGACGCAGCATCGCCCGGCGTTTCGCCTCGCGCTATTACGCCTCAGCAGAAGTCGCCCCCGCTGTACACTTCGTGGCCCGCGACCTGCTGGCCGAGTGCCGCATGCAGGCCTTGCCCTGGAGCGAAGCCCTTGCCTTCGACGATGCTCTCGCCGTAGCCCCCCGGCTCCCTGAGCCCCCCGAGGCAGGGCTGTCCGTCGGCTGGAACGTCGGTGAGGTGGCCGAAAGTGCCGCGCTCCCCGCCGCGTTGTGGGAAGAAATCGACGCGTGGATAGCCCAGGTGAGCGAACACTACACCCTCCGCCAGGGCGACCTCTTCCTCCTTCCCCTTCCGCTCCGTCCCCAGCCCGTAGCCATCGAGACACCTGTCACCGTCAGCGTGGGCGGGCGGCAGGTACTTCAGTTCAATGTAAAGTAGCAAGCCATGAGATACCACATCCAACTCCTCCTTCTGATGCTCTTCGGAGCCTGTCCTCCCACCGTTGCCCAAACCGTGGAGCGGCAGCAAGTGCAGTTGCGCTTGGGTGCGACCCTCCCCACCGACTCCTTTCATATATATGCCGAATACCCCCAGCTCGTCCCCCTCAGCCGCGGCGAAGAGCAAGCCCTCCGCCTGGCCGGCTTCCAGGCCGAGCCCCAGCTCCAGCTGCAGGTAAATTGGGGCAAGAGCCGTGGCGAAACGATAGCTGACGTCAGCTACCTGCCCGTGGTGGAGCGCGGCGGCAAGTGGTACCGCGTGAGTTCCTGCGAAGTCAAGGTCGCCCCTGCCGGCCCCCGGTTGAGCCCCGCCCATCGCCTCATGGTGAAAAACACCCTCGCCGTCGAGGCCCAAGGGCGCTACGCTCCTCAGTCCGTGCTGGCCAAGGGCAAATGGGTCAAGATATCCGTCACGCAGGAAGGCATCTACCAGTTCACCTATGCCGAACTGCAAAAGTTGGGTTTTTCCCAGCCCTCCCGCGTGCGCCTCTACGGCTATGGCGGCCGCCTGTTGCCCGACCTCTTCAACTTCACCGGTCCCGATGCGCTCATTGACGACCTCTGCGAAGTCCCCCTCTACCACCAGAACAGCAGTGTCCTCTTCTTTGCCGAAGGCCTCCTGCGCTACGACAGCAACACCCGTTTCTCGCGCAACACCTTCGCCAGCGCGAGCTGCTACTTCCTCACCGAAGCCGCCGAGGGCGAAGAACCCGCACCCTGGACCGTCCTCGAGGCCGAAGCTACCGATGGCCCCGAAGTGGACCAAGTCACCGCCCATGCCCTTGCCGAAGGCGACAAGTTCGTCTGGTACGGCGGCGGCCGCGACTTCTTCGACACCAACGAACTCCTCGGCGGCCACACCTACCGCCTCCAGCTCCCCGGCATAGTCGAGGGTGAATACACCGTGGCCTACAACCTCAGCGCCCAAAACGCCTCCGCCGCCACGAAAGTCAGCATCCTGCGCGTCAATAGCGGCGAAATCGTGGCCTCGCCCACCATCAGCAAGTACGGCGAAGGCGAGTCTGCCCACGGCTACCGCGGCACCTTCCAGTCCATGCTCAAGGAAGAAGAGCGCTTCACCGTCACCACCACCAGTACCGGCCGCCTTGGCTACCTCTACGCCGCCTACCGGCAGCAACTCCGCACCGACTGCACCACGGCCCCCTTCAGCGCGGACCGGACCGGTCCTGTCACCTTCCGCATAAAGGGAGCCACCGACCGCACCCGCCTCTGGCAGTTGGCCGATGCGGCGACAGGCGTGGCCGAACTCCCGGGACAGCTCAGCGGCAATGAACTGACCGTGCCCGTGCCCGACGGCTCGCGCCGCTTTGTTTGCGTAGACCTTTCCAAGACCTACCCCACGCCCACCGTGGTGGGTGAGGTGGCCAACCAGAACCTCCATGCCGACAGCTGCCTGGACTACATCATCGTGATTCCCGCCAGCGGCAAACTCCAGGAGCAGGCCGAGCGCCTCGCCCAGGCCCACCGCGACCGCAGCGGCCTCCGCGTGAAAGTAGTGCGTGCCGACCAGCTCTTCAACGAGTTCTCCTCCGGCACCCCCGATGCCGCCGCCTACCGCCGCTACCTCAAGATGCTCTACGACCGCGCCCAGTCCGAGGCCGACATGCCCCGCTACCTCCTGCTCTTCGGCGACTGCACCTACGACAACCGCATGGTCACCTCCGAGTGGAAAGGTGCCAGCCCTGCCGACTACCTGCTCGCCTGCGAGCGTAACGACCAGGAGAGCTACAACAACACCAACTACTCCATTGGCACCCTCCACAGCTACGTCACCGATGACTACTTCGGCTTCCTCGACGACGGCGAAGGCTTGCGCTTCAACACTGAAAAGCTCGACCTCGGCATTGGCCGCTTCCTCTGCCACACTCCCGCCGATGCCAAGTGGCTCGTGGACCAGGCCATAGACTATATGGACCAAAAGCACGCTGGAGCCTGGACCGGTCGCATGTGGGCCATTGCCGACACTGGCGACGAAAACCTCCACATGAACGATGCCCAGAAAGTAGCCTCCGAGGTGACGAAGGTAGCCAGTCCCGACTTCCTCATCCAGCGCATCTTCCCAGACATCTACGCCATCACCCAGGAAGCCAAGGGGGCTACCTATCCCGAGGCTACGGCCAAACTTAAGCAAGCCATGCAGCGCGGCGCGCTCATCTTCAACTACAACGGCCACGGTAGCCCCGACCGCATTTCCCACAAGTTCCTCCTCAACAAGGACGAAATGCTCGCCAACCAGAGCGAGGCCCGCCCCCTGTGGCTCTTTGCCTCGTGCGAAATCACCCCTTACGACCAAGTCTGCGAAGACCTGGGCCGCAACGCTCTCTTCTCCACCACCGGTCCGGCCGTGGCCGTGCTCTGTGCCGCCCGTTCGGTCTATGCAAACTACAACCGTTCGCTCAACATGGGTTTCGTCCACTTCGCTTTCAGCCGCGACAGCCAGGGCCGCCGCTACACTTTCGGCGATGCCCTCCGCCTCACGAAGTGCGAACTGCTCAAGAACACCACCGCCAGCATCGGCACCGACCAGACGGTCAACAAGATGAAGTACGCCCTCCTCGGCGATCCCGCCCTCGTCCTCTCCTATCCCGATAGCGGCCTGCGCATCGACAGCGTCAACGGCGAGCCCCTCGGCACAGCCACCGTTGCCCTCCCCATCGGCAGCAAGGTGCGTCTGAGCGGTTCTGTAGTGGGCGATGACGGCCAGTACGACACGGACTTCAGCGGTACCCTCAGCGCCACCGTCTTTGCACCCCTCCAGACACTCAACTGCAAGGGCGCGGGCAACAGCAAGGCCACGCCCCTCGTCTATACCGACTACACCAACACCCTCTACGAAGGCACTGCAACCGTCTCCAATGGCCGTTTCGCCGTAGAGTTTGTGGTGCCCCGCGGCCTCACCTTCAGCGAGCAGCCCGGCTTCGTTTCCCTCTATGCCGCTGACTCCACGGGCACGCGCCACCTGAGCGGTTCCACCAAGCAGCTCGCCTTCAACGGCACGGCCCCCGTTGAGGAAACCGACAGCCTCGGCCCGAAGATATACCTCTACATCGACCGTCCCGACTTCGTGAGCGGTGCCACCGTAGCCCCCGATGCCACCTTCTACGCCTCCTTGGCCGACTCCGCCGGCATCTCCATCATCAGCGGCAACTTGGGCCACGACATGGAACTCTGGTTCGACAATGACCCCTCCACGCTCCAGGTGGTGAACAACTGGTTCAGCTTCGAGAGCGGTTCCTACCGCAGCGGCCTTGTGGCCTATCCCCTCACCGGCCTGTCCGAAGGTCCCCACACCCTCTCGTTCCGTGCGTGGGACGTGATGGACAATGCCTCCACCGCCACCCTGCGGTTCAACGTCTCCGCCGCCGGCACCCCGTCCTTCGCCGTCGATGCCACCCCGCGTACGGCCCGGACCGCCACGCGGTTTGTCACCACCTTCGAAGCCTCGGCCCAGGGAAGTCGCGAAGTGCGCACCGAAGTCTTCAACCTCTTCGGCCAGCGCGTGTGGCACACCACCACCCACGCCGAGGCCGGTGAAGGCTTCTCCGCCGCCGACTGGACCCTCTGCGACTATGCAGGCACCCGCCTCCAAGGCGGCCTCTACCTCTACCGCAGCGTCGTAGACGGCAAAGCCACCCCCGCACGCCGCCTCGTCATCCTCTCCCGCACACAATAAACCCGCCATTCCCGCGTTATATACAAGGTGCAGTACGCTGCGCCAGAGGTTCCGAGCGTTCAACGCAGAGGGCTTTCAGCCCGGCATCCGGCCTATAGCCCGGGGTGCAGGGCAGGGTTTTCAAGAATCAGAAAAATCAGATAAATCCGTAATCAATAAAAATACGGACCCTTTTAGATTACGGATTCTTCTGATTAATCTGATGTACATGGCCCAGTGCCATGCGTCAGCCCTCTCCTCAAACGTCCATAACTCCAAAACCTCAAAATAACCTCACCCCATAATCTCGATAACTCCACAAAAATAAATCATACATCACTCCAATGCGACAATCCGCCATACTCACGCTTCTCCTCTTCCTGTTTGCGCAACAGCTCCGCGCAGAGGACGAAGTGCGCGACCAGTTCAACCCTGTCCGCACAGCTGTTGTACAGCAGACCATAGCCCCTGATGCACGCGCCTGCGGCATGGGCGACGTCGGAGCAGCCACCGATCCCGACGTCCACTCCCAATACTGGAACCCCGCAAAATATCCCTTCACCATCTCCCGAGCCGGCTTTGCCGTCAACTACACCCCCTGGTTGCGCAAGATAGCTTCGGGCATCG
>CAMGGA010000111.1 GCA_946055515.1 uncultured Bacteroidales bacterium | reverse complement strand
TCACGTCCACGCCGAGTTCGGCAAACGTTTTTCCCAGACCTTCGGGTTCAAACACAGGGTCGTAGCCGAAGCCCTCCGTGCCGCGTTCTTCGGGCGCGATGCGTCCCTCCACGATGCCCTCGAAGAGGCGTTCGTCGCTCCCCTGCACCAGGGCGACGACCGTGCGGAAACGGGCCGAGCGGTCGGCCTGTCCGTCGAGTTCGGCCAGAAGCTTGCGCGTGTTGGCCACCGGGTCGTGCCGGTCGGGGTAGGCGTAGCGCGCCGTGTGGACCCCTGGCCGTCCGCCGAGGGCCGCAACCTCGAGTCCCGTGTCGTCGGCAAAGCAGTCGAAGCCGTAGCGTTCCTTCACCCAGCGTGCCTTGATGAGCGCGTTGCCTTCGAGCGTGTCGGCCGTTTCGGGGATGTCGTCGTGGCAGCCGATGTCGGCCAGACTGAGTATGTGGATTTCCTCGCCGAGGATGGCGCGGATTTCGGAGAGTTTATGGGCGTTGTTGGTGGCAAAAACGATTTCCATCTTGCTTTTCAGATTGATTTTTTTGGAGAAATGAGCCTCGCGGACTCACTCGCGCACGATCTCCACGGGGATGCGTCCGAGTTCGGCCGCCGTGTCGGTGAACGAGCTCCAGTAGGAGCCGATGAGTCGGCGGGTGGCAGCGAGACACCAGAGGTCGATGACGGCGTGCCGCATGCCGTCGAGCGTGTCGCGGCGCACTTCGCTGCGCTGGGTGATGATGCGGTCGGGGTATTCCTGGAGCAGGGTGCGCTTGAGTTCGTCGTCGTCGGTGGCGAGGAAGAAGCGGACCTTGAAGTCGCGCTGGATTTCGCGGTCCATGGCGCGGCGGAAGCCCTCGGGCGTGCTGTGTGCCATGCTCACCACGTTGTCAGTGCGCCTGATGTGCACCCCGACGGTAGTACGGCCGAAGCGGGCCTTGAGCCGTTCGATTTCGGTGTAGATTTCCGGTCGCGGCTGGAGCCGGGCCAGACAGTCGGGGGAGTAGGTGCAGAGGGCATACCCCGTGGAGAGGTACACGCGGCGCGAGGAGCGGGCCAGGCGGATGAACTCCTCGGGCCCGGCGGGCAGGTAGTTGGCGCGCTGCACGGTATAGCCCAAGAGCAGGCGGAGCAGGCCGGGAAGCCAGAGGTTGCGGCGGGTGATCGGACGCGCCCACCAGTGGCGGTGGACCACGCGCAGGTTGCCCATGTCGATGGGCACGAAAAGTTCCTCGAACCACGCCCCGCACTCAGCGTCCTTGCCCCACTCGACCCGCACGGGGCCGGCGCCGGAGATTTTGGCCTGGATGGCGGAGAGCACCACGCGGAGGCGGTTGCAGAGTCCGCCCTGCGGAACAAGCGTTAGCATAGTTATTCTGGTTTTAGTCGGCCTGTGTGGGGTCACGATTTCTTCTCCGCCTTCACCTTGATGCGGTCGAAGCCTTCGCCAAACACGCCGATGACCTTCGACTGCGAGACAAAGGCCGCCGGGTCGATGCCCTGGATGATGCGGAAGATGTTGGTGCTTTCGCGCTTCTTGGCCAGCACCACGAGCACCTTGCGCTCCTCCTTCGTGTACCAGCCCTGTCCCTGCAGCACGGTGACGCCGCGGTGCGTGGCGCTGATGGCCGAGGCGATTTCGTCGTAGCGGCGGGAGAAGATGAGGAACTGCACCGACTGGCGGCCGCGGTCCACGACGTAGTCGAGGAGGAGGTTGGTGATGATGAGGGTGGTGTAGCCGTAGAGGAGCTTGTCCACGCTGCCCGTGGGGGTGAAGAACGACGAACTGATGATGATGAGGTCGCAGAGCATCATCATTTGGCCGAGGGTCACGTCCTTGTACTTGTTGATGATGGCCGCGATGATGTCAGTGCCGCCGCAGGATCCGTTGCTCAGGAACACGAGGCCGATACCGAGGCCCTCGATGGCTGCACCGAGGATACACGACATCGTGATGTTGTCCGTGACCACCTCGGGCAGGCCGCTGCGCGGATTGACATTGACAAACATGCCCGGATTGTGCGACGCAAGGTAAATCATCACCTCCTGCACCGCGCCAAGAAGGAAGGTGAGCATGAACACGGCGTAGATGGTTTTCACACAGAAACGCCAGCCCAGCACCCGCACGGCAATGATGAGCAGAATGATGTTTACCAGAAAGAAGGTGTACTGCACGGGAAAGCCCGTGGCGTAGAAAATCACGGCGCCCGCACCGGCCAGGCCGCCCGTGGTGATTTCGTAGGGCAGCTGGAAGCAGGTGAAGCCCACGGCGTAGAGGAGGAGGCCGAAGGTGATGACAACGTAGTCGCGAACGTCCTGCAGGAGGGAAATCTTGAAGGCCATGAGTGTAGCTTTATGGAGTAGGTGTTATTTCACTACGATATTGACGATGCGGCCGGGCACCACGATCACCTTCACCACCTGCTTGCCTTCGAGGTACTTCTGTGCCTGCGGCGAGGCGAGGGTGGCTTCCTGGATGGCCTCCTTCGGGGCATCGGCGGGGAAGTCGAGGGTGAAGCGGGTCTTGCCGTTGAAGCTCACGGAGAGCGTCACGCTGTCTTCCTTGAGGTACTGCTCGTCGTGGGCGGGCCAGGGAGCGTCGCATACGCTGCCTTCGTGGCCGAGCGCCTGCCAGAGCTCTTCGCAGATGTGGGGCGCGAACGGCGCGAGGAGCACCACGAAGGGCTCGAGCACGCTGCGCGACGTGCACTTCTGCTGTGCGAGTTCGCCCGCGGCAATCATGAAGGCCGGCACGGCGGTGTTGTAGGAGAAGGCCTCGATGTCTTCCGTCACCTTCTGGATGAGCTTGTGGAGCGTCTTGAGGCTTTCGCGCGAAGGCTCCGTGTCGGTGACGGCGAACTGGCCGTCCTTGGCCCAGAAGAGGTTCCATGCCTTGCGCAGGAAGCGGAAGCTGCCGTCGATGCCGTTGCTGTCCCAGGGCTTGCTCTGGTTGATGGGGCCGAGGAACATTTCGTAGAGGCGGAGCGTGTCTGCGCCGTACTTCTCCACGATCATGTCGGGATTGACCACGTTGAACATCGACTTGCTCATCTTCTCGATGGCCCAGCCGCAGATGTACTTGCCGTCCTCGAGGATAAACTCTGCCGTGGCGTATTCGGGACGCCATGCCTTGAAGGCTTCGAGGTCGAGCTGGTCGTTCTGCACGATGTTCACGTCCACGTGGAGCGGCGTCACGTCGTACTGGTCTTTCAGGCCGAGGCTCACAAAGGTGTTGGTGTCCTTGATGCGGTACACGAAGTTGGAGCGGCCCTGAATCATGCCCTGGTTCACGAGCTTGCGGAAGGGCTCGTCCTCACAGGCCACGCCGAGGTCGAAGAGGAACTTGTTCCAGAAGCGCGAATAGATGAGGTGGCCCGTGGCGTGTTCCGAACCGCCGACGTAGAGGTCCACCTGGCGCCAGTAGCCGTTGGCTTCGGGGCCCACGAGGGCCGTGGCGTTGGCGGGGTCCATGTAGCGCAGGTAGTAGGCGCTCGAACCGGCGAAACCGGGCATCGTGGAGAGCTCGAGGGGGAAGACCTTCACGTTGTCGATCAGGTCGTTGTCCACCACCTCGCGGGTCTCCTCGTTCCAGGCCCAGCGGGTGGCGTTGCCGAGGGGCGGTTCGCCCGTTTCGGTGGGGAGGAACTTGGTGACTTCGGGCAGTTCGAGCGGCAGGCATTCCTCGGGCACGAGGCGGGGCTGGCCGTTCTTGTAGTAGACGGGGAAGGGTTCGCCCCAGTAGCGCTGACGGCTGAAGATGGCGTCGCGCAGGCGGAAATTGACCTTGACGCGGCCCAGGCCGTGGGCGGTCACGAACTCCTTGGTGGCGGCGATAGCCTCCTTCACGCTGAGTCCGTTGAGCGAGAAGCCGTCGAGGGCATTGACTCCCTCACGCGGACTGTTCATGACGGTGCCTTCCTTGGCATCAAAACTCTCTTCGCTCACGTCGGCTCCTTCGATGAGGGGCACAATGGGGAGGCCGAAGTGGCGGGCAAAGGCATAGTCGCGCGAGTCGTGGGCGGGCACGGCCATGATGGCGCCCGTGCCGTAGCCGGCGAGCACGTAGTCGGAAATCCACACGGGGATGGCGTCGCCCGTGAAGGGATTGACGGCGTACGAGCCGCTGAACACGCCCGTCACCCGGCGGTCGGCGATGCGTTCGCGCTCGGTGCGCTTCTTCGTGGCTTCGAGGTAGGCTTCGACCTCGGCGCGCTGTTCGGGCGTGGTGAGCTGCTGCACGAGTTCGCTCTCGGGTGCGAGCACCATGAAGGTGACGCCGAAGATGGTGTCGGCGCGGGTGGTGAAGATGGTGAACTTCACGTCGCTGTCCTTCACGGAGAACTGCATTTCCGTGCCTTCGGAGCGGCCGATCCAGTTGCGTTGCGTTTCCTTGATGGAGTCTGTCCAGTCGATGCCGTCGAGACCGTCGAGGAGGCGCTGCGCGTAGGCCGACACGCGGAGGCACCATTGCTTCATCTTCTTCTGCACCACGGGGTGGCCGCCGCGTTCGCTCACGCCATCGACCACCTCGTCGTTGGCCAGCACGGTGCCGAGGGCGGGACACCAGTTCACCATCGTCTCGCCGAGGTAGGCGATGCGGTAGTTCATGAGCACTTGGAGCTGCTCCTCCTCCGTCATGGCCTTCCACTCCTCGGCCGTGAACCGGAGTTCCTCGCTCTGGGCCACGTCGAGACCCTCGGTGCCCTTTTCTTCAAAGTGGGCCACGAGGCGGCTGATGGGCTGTGCCGAGCCACAGGTGTTGCAGTAGAAGGAGTTGAACATGCGGCTGAAGGCCCACTGCGTCCAGTGGTAATACTTGGGGTCGCAGGTGCGCACCTCGCGCTGCCAGTCGAAGCAGAAGCCTATCTTGTCGAGCTGCTCGCGGTAGCGGGCGATGTTCTGCTCCGTGGTGATGGCCGGGTGCTGTCCGGTCTGGATGGCATACTGTTCGGCGGGGAGTCCGTAGGCATCGTAGCCCATGGGGTTGAGCACGTTGTAGCCCTGCGAGCGCTTGTAGCGCGCATAGATGTCCGAGGCGATGTAGCCCAGGGGGTGGCCCACATGGAGTCCCGCGCCGGAGGGGTAGGGGAACATGTTGAGCACGTAGAACTTCTTCTTGTCGGGGTCAGCCTCTACGTGGTATG
>CAMGGA010000110.1 GCA_946055515.1 uncultured Bacteroidales bacterium | reverse complement strand
GCGAGAGCGGAGGGAAAACTTGTTTTCACTCAGCCGAGCGCAGCCGAAAGTGTCTGAAGAAAAACGTCTGTTGAAAACGACGAATTAACGCGCTGCGCGACAGACTGGGATGCCAGCCTTCGCGCAGCGCACTTGAAAACCATCAACCGGCGCTTGCGCCACCCCACCCTGTTATGCTTAGACAAATCTGCCACACCCTGCTGTTCCGCTGGGGAGGCTGGAAAGAAGAGGTAGACCAGCCGCGCCCTGCGAAGTGCATCATCTGCATCGCGCCCCACACGAGCAACTGGGATTTCCTCATCGGCAAAAGTTACTATACAGCCCTCGGCCTCACCTCCAACTTTCTCATGAAGAAGGAATGGTTCTTCTGGCCGCTCGGTCCCATTTTCCGGAAAATGGGCGGCATCCCCGTGGAACGAAGCAAGAAAACCAGCCTCACGGACCAGCTCGCCGAACTGGCGCTGAAGTCCCCCACGTTCTCGCTCGCCGTTACTCCCGAAGGCACGCGCTCCAGGGTGGAAAAGTGGAAACGCGGTTTCTACTACATCGCGCTCAAAGCCCACCTCCCCATCCTGCTTTACGCCATCGACTTCCCTTCGCGTACCATCGTCTGCAAGCGCACGCTCATCCCTTCGGGCAATGTGGAAGCCGACATGGCCGAAATCATGGACTACTACAAAGACTTCAAGGGCAAACACCCCGAAAAATTTGCCATAGAAGTCATCCCGCCTGCTTCCGAAGCCTGACCCCCAGACCCATTCACTGCCACCACGGCCAACCCTCCAAGTGATCCCCCATGAAGTTCCTCCTCTCCGTCTTCCTCCTCTTCTCCCTGTTTGTCCCTCTCCACGCCCAGACCGCTGCCGCCGGCTACGAGCCCACGGCGTCCAACCTCGCCGCCCGGCAACAGTTCAGCGACGCCCGCTTCGGCATCTTCCTCCATTGGGGCCTGTACAGCCTGTTTGCCCAAGGCGAATGGTACATGCAAAACGAGGGGATAGACAAAGACGAATACGCCAAGGCCATGAATGCCTTCTATCCCCATGCCTTCAATGCCCGCGAATGGATAGAAACCTTCCGGCAAGCCGGCGCCAAATACATTTGCTTCACCTCGCGCCACCACGAAGGCTTCTCGATGTGGAACACCCAGTGCTCTCCCTACAACATCATGCACACGCCCTACGCGCGCGACATCGTGGGCGAACTGGCCGAAGCGTGCCACGAAACAGGCATGGGGCTGCATCTCTACTATTCCCACATCGACTGGACCCGCGAGGACTACCCCATGGGGCGGACAGGACGCCGCACGGGCAAGGACCCCCAACGCGCCGACTGGCCTGCCTACTACGCCTTCATGAACGCCCAGCTCACGGAACTGCTGACGAATTACGGCAAAATCAACGGCATCTGGTTCGACGGGGTGTGGGACCACGACAACGATTCCATTCCCTTCGACTGGCAACTCCCCGAACAGTACCGCCTCATCCACAGCCTCCAGCCCGCCTGCCTCATCGGTAACAACCACCACCAGACCCCCGTCGAAGGCGAGGACATGCAGATGTTCGAGCGCGACGTGCCCGGTGAGAACAAAGCCGGACTCTCCGGCCAAGCCATCAGCCGGCTCCCGCTCGAGACCTGCGAAACGATGAACGGCATGTGGGGCTACAAGATCAAAGACCAGAACTACAAGTCCACGCCCACCCTGCTCCGCCTGCTGGTGCGCACGGCGGCGAAGGGAGCGAACCTCCTGCTCAACATCGGCCCCCAGCCCGACGGCCAACTGCCCGCCACCGCCCTCCAGCGTTTGCGCGAAATGGGCACCTGGCTCCACGGCCCAGCGGGCGAAAGCATCTACGCCACGGTGGCCGGCCCCATCGCCCAAGGCGACTCCTTGGTGAGTACCCAGGGCCGCACCACAGGGGCGGTCTATCTCCACCTTCTCTCCTCCGAATTGCCCGCTGCGCTCAACGTGCCTCTTCCGGAAAAGCCCGCCAGCGTGGAAGCGCTCCTGGAGGGAAAGCCCCTCCCCTTCGTTTACAGCAAGAAGGTAAAGCGGCTCAGCGTCCAGCTCCCGCAGGGCGAGAAAGTCGAGGTGGACTATATTGTGAAGATAACGCCGCAAAACCGTAAGCGATGAAAGCCCGCGTCCTTCCCCAGCTCCTCCTTGCGCTTGCCTACATGGTGTCGCCCCTCGCCGCACAGGCCCAGCCCGGACGCACCCCGCTCCTGGCACCGAACCTCCACAGCCTCCGCCTGGCGGTGGACGGACAGGTCGAGCAGTTTCCCGTGATTACGCTGGACGGCGGCGAACAGCTCGAAGTATCGTTTGACGACCTCACCCACCAGTACTGCCGCTACACCTATCGCCTGGTCCACTGCGACTGGGAAGGCAAGCCCAGCGAAGAACTCTTCGAAAGCGAGTATCTCCAAGCCGTGCAGGACGAAGAAGTGATTGACGACTACGCTCCCAGCCTCAACACCTCCGTGCAGTATCTACACTACCGCTTCACGCTGCCCAACGAACGCATGAAGCCCCTGGTCTCGGGCAACTACCTGCTCACCATATATAATGAGGACGCAGAGCCCGTGTGCCAAACCTACTTCGGCGTAGTGGACCGCCGGGCCGGCTTGGTCGCTACCTGCACCACCAACACCGAGATAGACTGGAACGACAAGCACCAGCAACTTTCGCTCGAAGTGAACATGGGCTCCCTGCCCCTGCGCGATGCGGCCGAAGAGGTGAAGACCATCGTGATGCAGAACCGCCGCTACGACACCGCCGTACTCGGCCTCCCCCCCACCTCCAGGCAGGCGGGCCTCCTCCGCTGGGAACACGAGCAGGCGCTCATCTTCAAGGCCGGCAACGAGTACCGCAAGATGGAAATGCTCAGCACGCGCTATCCCGGCATGCACGGCGAGTCCATGGCGTGGTACGACCCCTACTACCACTACACCCTCCTCGCCGACTCCCCGCGGAAGCATTATCTCTACGACGAGGAACGCAACGGCGCGTGGGTCGTGGGCTGGTCGGGCAGTGCCGACCCCGACACGGAAGCCGACTACGTGTGGACGCACTTCCGCCTCGACATGTTGCCCTGGGCGGGGCGCAAGGTCTACGTCAGCGGCCGCTGGGCTGTGCCCGACTTCTCGGACACGTATCTCATGCGTTACAACGACGAGGCCCACTGCTACGAAGCCTCCATTCTCCTGAAGACGGGCTACTACAACTACCAGTACCTCTGCTTCGACAGCCCCTCGCAGCGCACGGCCCAGACCGCCCCCGTGGAAGGTGACTATTTCCAGACGGAAAACGAGTATGAAATCCTCGTCTACTACCGTCCCACGGCCGCACGCTACTGGCAACTGGTGGCCTGCTCTACCCCACTCTTCAGAATCCGCTAATCCCTAACCCCGGGCAGTCAGCGCCTCCCCGCGACGCTGCTGCCTTCCTCTATCAAACCAGCATGAAAATCGTATTCTTGGACGGATATACCATCAACCCCGGCGACCTCACCTGGGCACCGCTCGAAGCCCTGGGCGACTTTGTCGTGTACGACCGCACGGATCCCGCCGAGGTCGTTCCACGCGCTGCCGATGCCGACGTGGTCATCGTCAACAAGACCGTGCTCGGCGAGGCCGAACTCACCTCTCTTCCCCGGCTGAAGCTCATCTGCGTGGCAGCCACAGGCTTCGACCGCATCGACACAGCCACCGCCCGAAAGCGCGGCATCACGGTGTGCAACTGTGCAGGCTATTCCAGCGAGTCTGTGGCGCAGATGGCCGTTTCCCTCCTGCTTGAAGCCATCGACAGCGTGGGCCACTACACTGCCGAAAACCGCCGCGGAGTCTGGACCGATTGCCCCGACTTCTGCTACACCTCGTGGCCACGCATGGAGCTGGCGGGAAAGCGCGCTGCCATTGTGGGCTTCGGCAACATCGGACAAACCCTGGCCCGCATCCTTTCTGCCTTTGGCATGGAGATTTGGGCCGTGACCGCCAAGGACGCTTCCGCCCTGCCGCCCCATATCCGGAAAGCCACACTGGCCGAAGCCTTCAGCCAGTGCCACGTGGTGAGTCTCAACTGCCCCCTCACCCCCGCCAACCGCGGTTTTGTCAATGAAGCCCTCCTCCGCACCGTCCGCCCCGGCCTGTTGCTGGTCAATACCGCCCGCGGCGCCTTGGTCCATGAAGAAGCCGTGGCCGAAGCGCTGCGCGCGGGACGCTTGGGTGCCTACTGCACCGATGTGCTCGCCACCGAACCGCCGCAGGCCGACTGCCCGCTCTTGGCCGCCCCCCGCTGCTTCGTCACGCCCCACATTGGCTGGGACACCCCCGAAGCCCGCCTCCGCATCCTCCACATCTTGGAAAACAACATCCGCGCTTTCGTGGCAGGAAGCCCCGTGAGCGTGGTCAATTAAGGTTTTTCTTAGGTTATGAGGAATAACCTTAGGAGCAACCCCAAAATTCAATCAACAATCATTCTACATCCGTGCTAACCATCACATTCGTACAAGCCCTTGACTTCATCGGCACCCTTGCGTTTGCCATTTCCGGCATCCGCCTTGCTTCCGCCAAACGTTTTGACCTCTTCGGCGCCTACGTCGTCGGTGTCACGACGGCCATCGGCGGCGGCACCATGCGCGACCTCCTGCTCAGCCAGCCCCCCTTCTGGATGACCAACTCCTTCTACCTCATCTGTTCCGCCATCGCCTTGGCCTGGGTCATCGTGTTCCGCCGCTACCTCGTGCGTCAGAACAACACCTGGTTCCTCTTCGACTCCATCGGTCTTGCCCTCTTCACCGTCACGGGCATTGAAAAGACCGTCAGCGCCGGCTTCCCCTTCTGGACCGCCATCATCATGGGAACACTCACGGGCGCCGGCGGCGGTGTGTTCCGCGACGTCCTCATCAACGAAGTCCCCCTCATCTTCCGCAAAGAAATCTACGCCCTTGCCTGCGTGATTGGCGGACTCGTCTACTACGCCTGCTTCCACGCGGGCATGACCAACATCGAGGCCGGCCTCATCTGCGGCGCCTCCGTGATGCTCACCCGCTTCCTTGCAGTGAAATACCACCTCCGCCTTCCCGTTCTGAAGAGCGAAGATTAGGTTACTCCTGATACTTAGGTATGAGTGATAAAGTATGAG
>CAMGGA010000109.1 GCA_946055515.1 uncultured Bacteroidales bacterium | reverse complement strand
GTGGCCAACTACCAGGATATGCTCAACTATGCCGTGTTTGCACTCATAAAACTGACCCTTGAACAGAAGGAAACTGCATAATATAGCCTGGCGCACACTCGCCGGCGTGGCACAGCTCGTGGTGGGATTCACGTTCCTCGCCTCGGGCTTCGTGAAGGTGGCCGACCCGATGGGTATGGCCCACAAACTCCATGCCTATACGGCCTATTGGGGTTTGCCCGTGAGCGATGGTTTCCTGATGGAGGTGGGGGCCGTGGTGATGGGTGTGGCGGAATTTATGCTGGGTGTGTACGTGGTGCTCGGCGCACGCCGCCGCATGGCTACGGCTGCAGTGGCGGTGGTGATGGCGGCGATGACGGTGCTGACGGCATGGATCTATGCCGTGAACCCAGTGCCCGACTGTGGCTGCTTCGGCGATGCGCTGACGCTGACCCACGGCGAGACCTTGGCCAAGAATGTGGTGCTGCTGCTCGCGGCCCTCTACCTGGCTACTCATCCGCTCAGGGTGAAGCGCATGGTGTCGGAGCGCAACGGATGGATCACTTCGGTCTATGCCCTGGTCTACGCGATTACCCTGGCGCTCTATTCGCTCCACTACCTGCCTCTCATCGACTTTACGCCATACGCCCCGGGCGCTTCCATCCGCAAGGCGCTCGAGGGGAGTGCCGACGCCGACCAGCGTCTGGCCAATTTCTACCTCGCCGACCCGCAAGGGGGCGAGGATTTGAGCTATCAGGTGGCTGAAGCGCAGGGCTGCGTGTTCCTGCTCGTGGTGCCGCAGACGGAGGTGGCCGACGATGGCTGCAACGACCGCATCAACGACCTCTACGACTACTGCGCCGACCATTCGCTCCCCTTCTACATGGCCACGGCTTCCGATTCCACGGGTAGGGCCGACTGGTGCGACCGCACGGGGGCCGCCTATCCCATCCTCCAGGCGGAGGACACGGAACTGCAGGCCATGGTGCGCTCCAACCCTGGACTGCTGCTCCTGCGCGATGGGGTGGTGGTGGCGAAGTGGAGCAACAACAACTTGCCCGAAGTGGAGGGGCTCGAGGCGCGCCTCCAGGCTCTCCCGGACAAGGGCGGCGCGCTGTGGCGGCTGCTGGCGTGGTTCTTCCTCCCGCTGCTGCTCGTGGTGGTGGCCGACGCGCTCTGGATTGGACATAAGTTTTACAGACATCATATTTACGTTAAACAATTCAAACTCAAAAGAATCATGAGAAAGAAAATTGTGGCAGGCAACTGGAAGATGAACAAGACCCTGCAAGAAGGTGTAGCCCTCGCTCAGGAACTCAACGAAGCTTTGACGGCTGACAAGCCCAACTGCGACGTGGTGATCTGCACGCCCTTCATTCACCTCGCTCCCGTAGCCGGTGTCATCAACCCCGAACTCGTTGGCCTGGGTGCCGAGAACTGCGCCGACAAGGTGAGTGGTGCTTACACGGGTGAAGTGTCGGCTGCTATGGTTCGCAGCACGGGTGCTACCCACGTGATTCTCGGTCACAGCGAACGCCGCGCTTACTACCACGAAACGCCCGAAATCCTGAAGGAGAAGGTAAACCTCGCTCTCGAGAACAACCTCGAAGTGATCTTCTGCATCGGTGAGGTGCTCGAAGAACGCGAAGCCGGCAAGCAGAACGAAGTGGTGAAGGCACAGCTCGAAGGTTCGCTCTTTGACCTCACGGCCGAGCAGTTCAGCCACATCATCCTCGCTTACGAACCCGTTTGGGCTATCGGTACGGGCAAGACGGCTACGGCTGAGCAGGCAGAGGAAATGCACGCTTTCATTCGTCAGACCATCGCCGACAAGTTTGGCGCTGAAGCTGCCGAAAACGTTTCTATCCTCTACGGTGGCAGCTGCAAGCCCAGCAACGCCAAGGAAATCTTCTCGAAGGAGAACGTAGACGGTGGCCTCATCGGCGGTGCCGCTCTCAAGGTTGCCGACTTCAAGGGCATCATCGACGCTTGGAAGTAATTCAAGTTCATGTTTTTCCAAGGTTATAAGGGATAAGGTTGTGAGGTTATTAAGTTACTTCTGGAGCAACACGCCTTGAATCAGTAACTTGACAACTCTTGTAACCCGCGCGAAGCGCATCACCTTATAACCTTGGAATAACCATAAACTTGAATACGCACTCAACGCTCAACTCTTCAACCTTTGTTTATGCGCATTCTGAAAAACCTTTTTCTCTGCTGGCTTCTCTGCGGTGCTACGGCCGAGGCCCAGACGACCTTCACGGAACAGCTGGGCAAGGAGGAGGCGGGCAAGGGCCGCGTGGTCGTGAGGCAATCGAAGGAAATAGACCAGGTGGTGAACGCTACCGTTCCGCCCAAACCGGCTGCCAAACCCGAGCCGAAGGCGGAATCCACTCCACCCAAACCGGCCGAACATCACGAAAACAAACCCAAACCTGCAACGCACGGCAAGGGCTATACGGCCCGCTCCCGCCACAAGGCACGCGGTTTCCGCATCTGCATCTTCACGGGAGGCAATTCCCGACAGGACAAGGCAAAAGCGCAGCAGGTGGGGCAGCAGTGCCGCAACAAGTTCGGCGAACTGGCGGTCTACACTTTCTTCCAGTCGCCCCGATGGGTGACGCACGTGGGTGATTTCGCCACGCGAAAGGAAGCAGAAAAATATGTGAACCTCATTCGCCGCGAACATTTCACCTACGAGACGCGCATCGTGGCTTCGGAAGTGAACCTCCCCGACTAAAATCCCCCACGAAACACAATATAACTCCCGTTTGACGATGGAAACAACCGAACGCTTACAGTATCACTATTCAGAAATCCTCAGACTCTTGGGGGAAGACCCCGGGCGTGAAGGCTTGCTTAAGACGCCGCTCCGCGTGGCCAAGGCCATGCAGACGCTGACGCGCGGCTATGAAATGGACCCGGTGGAGGTGCTCAATTCGGCGAAATTCAGCGAACCCTACAACCAGATGGTCATCGTGAAGGACATCAATTTCTACTCCCTTTGCGAACACCATATTCTCCCCTTCTACGGGAAGGTACACGTGGCCTACATCCCCAACGGCTACATCACAGGACTGAGCAAGATAGCCCGCGTGGTAGACATCTTCTCACACCGCCTGCAGGTGCAGGAACGCATGACGCTCCAGATCAAGGATTGCATCCAGGAGGCGCTCCAGCCGCTCGGCGTGATGGTAGTGGTGGAAGCTCGCCATATGTGCATGCAGATGCGTGGCGTGGAAAAAGACAATTCGGTGACGACTACCTCCGACTTCTGCGGCGCATTCAACCAGGCCAAGACGCGCGAGGAATTTCTCCAGCTCATCGCCCGCCCCTGAAAGAAAATTGCGGGGCGGTGCAATAAACCCGCAAATGGGCCGTTATGTCTTTATAGGTTTTGCAAGAACCTGTTCACCCGCTAAGCACAATCACACATGATAGAATATATCCGAGGCATCATCGATGAACTTTCCCCAACGCAGGCTGTGCTCGAAACGGCTGGCGTGGGTTATGCGCTGGGCATCACGCTCAGCACCTACACCGTGCTGCAGGGAAAGTCGGAAGCTCGCCTCTTTGTCTACGAATATATCCGCGAGGACGCCTACCAGCTGTTCGGCTTTGCCACGAAGTCGGAGCGCGAGGTGTTCCAACTGCTCATTGAGGTGCAGGGTATCGGCTGCCAGACGGCACGCATGATACTTTCCGCCTTCAGTCCCGCCGAACTCGCTGCAGTGGTACAGGCCGAGGACGTGCGTTCGCTGAAGGCCGTGAAGGGCATCGGACCGAAGGCGGCCGCGCGCATCGTGATGGACCTGAAGGACAAGGTGCTTGTCTTCCTGGGCGACACGTCTTCGCCCAAGGCTGCGGGCCAGTCTGCCGCCGTGGCTGCGCTGCCCGTGGTGGACGAAGCCGTGCAGGCGCTCGCCGTGCTCGGATTCTCGCCTGCGCCCACACACAAGGTGGTGATGCAGATTGTGAAGGACAACCCTTCTATCCAGGTGGAGCAAATCATTAAGCAAGCACTGAAAATGCTTTGACATTCAGCGGCTATCTTGCTTCGCATTTTTCTCTTATTCGACTTTCTAAACGCTTTCACTTCGCTCAGACATGCTCAACAATCGTACGCTTTGGGGACTGCTTTTCCTCGCGCTGCTCGCAGCGGGAGTGGTGCAGGCTGCCCAATCGTATGGAATCTTGCGCACGGTGGAGTCAGAGACGGAAACGGCGGTGCAGGAACTTCCCGCAGACACGCTGCCCAAGGTGCGCAAGACGGTTCCCCTCACGCTCGCTGACACGGCGAAGCAGGGCACCGTCGATTTGCGCAATCCCGAAAACCTCACGACGGGCGGGGAGTATGACGAAGAAACGGGGGGCTTCCTCTGGGGTACCAAACTGGGCGATGAATACCTCGAAGCACCCTTTTCCCTCTCGTGGGAAGAGTATCAGCGCCTCCAGATGCAGCGCTCCATGCGGGCTTACTACCGCAACCGCAACGCGCAGGAGTTTGAAGCCAAAGGCAAGGAACGCTTCGACTTCACCGACATGCAGTTCGACCTCGGACCGATGAACAAGATTTTCGGCCCCGGCGGTGTGCGCGTGAAAACGCAGGGCTCGGCCGAACTGAAAATCGGCGCGAACACGCGTGTCACGGACAATCCCAGTCTGAGCGAACGAAACCGCAAGGTGTTCGGCTTTGATTTCAACGAGAAAATCAACCTGAGCCTCAACGGAAAAGTGGGGGATAAGGTAAACATGGACTTTACCTACAATTCCGAAGCCACTTTCGACTTCGATGCACAGAACCTGAAGCTCCGCTACGAGGGCAAAGAAGATGAAATCATCAAACTCATTGAGGCGGGCAATGTGAGCATGCCCACGCAGTCGTCGCTCATCCGGGGCGCGACCTCGCTGTTCGGCGTGCGCACGGACATGCAGTTCGGCAAACTCAAGCTGAGCACGGTCGTTGCCCAGAAGAAATCTGCTTCCTCGACGGTGAGCAGCAAGGGCGGGGCGCAACTCTCAAGCTACGAGTTCTCGGCCGATGCCTACGACGAGAACCGCCACTTCTTTCTTGCCCACTTCTTCCGCGACCACTACGACGAAAACATGCGCCAGCTCCCGACCATCGCTTCGGGCATCACCATCAACCGCGTGGAAATCTGGGTGAC
>CAMGGA010000108.1 GCA_946055515.1 uncultured Bacteroidales bacterium | reverse complement strand
TCCATGATGATGGCGCGCAGCTTCATGGTCTTGGTGGCCATCACCGCCTCCTTGGAGAAGAACTCCGTGACGTCGGGGTTCGGGGAGAGGGGGATGTCGATGTCGCCGAACTCGCGGAACGACTCCTCCTCGGCCTGCTGCGCGATGGTCGCCATCACGCTGACGGCCTCCACGGGATAGTCGCCGTAGGCCGTTTCGCCCGAGAGCATGAGCGCGTCGGCGCGGGAGTAGACCGCATTGGCGATGTCCGTGACCTCGGTGCGTGTGGGGCGCGGGTTGTGGATCATGCTCTGGAGCATCTGTGTGGCCACGATGACCGGCTTGTGGGCGCGGATGGCCTTGTCCACGAGCCTTCGCTGGATGCCCGGGATGCGCTCCTGCGGCACTTCGATGCCCAGGTCGCCACGGGCCACCATGATGCCGTCGGCCGCTTCGAGGATTTCGTCGATGTGGTCCACGCCCTCCTGGTTCTCGATTTTGGCAATGATGCGTATGTCGCTGTGGGCGGCGTCGAGGATGGCGCGGAGTTCCTCCACGTCCTCCTTGGAGCGGACAAAGCTGTGCGCGATGAAGGCCACATCGTAGTCGATGGCGAAGGCAATGTTCTCCTTGTCGCGTTCCGTCAGTGCGGGCAGGTTGATGCGCACGCCGGGCACGTTCACGCTCTTGCGCGACCCGAGGGTGGCATCGTTCTCCACGCGGCAGGTGAGTGCGTGGCCGTCGGCGTGTTCGACGATGAGGCCCAGGGCGCCGTCGTCGATGAGGATGTGCGCCCCGACGCCCACGTCCTTCGTGAAGTCCTTGTAGGTCACGGCGATGGTCTGCGCCGTCGTTTTCAGTTCGGCGTTGCCCACGATGTTCACGATGTCGCCGCGTTTCAGTTCGATGGGCTGGTCCGTGGCGGTGGTGCGCACCTCGGGCCCTTTGGTGTCCACGAGGATGGCGATGTGGCTCGACACTTCGCGCACGTTGTCAATGACCGTTTTCATGCCCTTTGCGTTTTGGTGGGCGGTGTTGAGGCGCACCACGTTCATGCCCGCGTCGTAGAGGCGCTGGATGAGGCCGACGTCGCAGCGGAGGTCGGAGATGGTGGCCACGATTTTGGTTTTCTTGTACATAGTCCAGTCAGTCAGAGGTAAGGATTTCAGAAAGGAAAATAAGTCAGCGGGCGCCCTTGAGCGCTTCGAGGGCGAGGCGGTAGCTGTCCAGGCCGAAGCCGCAGACGATGCCGAGGCAGGCGGGGGCAAGGAGCGAACGGTGGCGCACCTCCTCGCGCCGGTGGACGTTGGAGATGTGGAGCTCCACCACGGGACAGTCGAGCGAACGGATGCAGTCGGCCAGGGCGAGGCTCGTGTGGGTGTAGGCCCCCGCGTTCAGGGCGATGCCCTCCACGCCTTCGTCCGAGGCGCGCTGGAGGCGGTCGATGAGTTCGCCCTCGCAGTTGCTTTGGAAGAAGTCGATTTCGTCTTCGGCATAGCGCTGGCGTAGCGCGCGGAGGCAGTCGTCCATCGTGGCCGTGCCGTAGACGTGGGGTTCGCGGCGGCCCAGCCAGTTGAGGTTGGGCCCATTCACGATAAGCAGTTTCATGGAGCAGGGAAAAGGGTTTTTGTAAAATTCAACGGAAGGCGAGGGCTGCGGAAGCCCCGAAGGGAAAATCCAAAGCCAGGGAAGGGATTTTCAAAGCCTGCGACAGACTTTTCAAAGCCTGCGACAGGAAATCCGGTCGCTGCGGGCGGGGCCGTGGCGGCTTAGAGGTATTTGCGGCTCAGGTATCTCACGGGATACCAGACGCAGGCGAAGCCCACGACCAGCACGGTGAAGAAGATCAGTGCCACGTCCGTGGCGTGGATGCTCACGGGGTAGGCGTCGATGATGAAGTTTCCCTCCGACGAGCCCAGGCGCAGGAAGCCGAAGGTCTGCTGGAGCCAGCAGAGGAGCAGGCCGAAGCCCGTGCCGAGCGTGGCGCCGAGCAGCGTGATGAGGCGTCCTTCGTAGAGGAAGATGCGGAAAATGAGCTTTTCGTCCGCCCCGAGGTTCCGCAGCGTCTCCATGTCCGCCCGTTTGTCGATGATGAGCATCGACACCGAGCCGATGATGTTGAAGCAGGCCACGAGGAGGATGAACGTGAGGAAGAGGAAGGCCATGAGCTTCTCGATGTTCATCACGTTGAACATCTCCTGCTGCTGTTCCAGCTGGTCCAGCACGCGGAAGCGGTCGCCGGCCACCTGCCGCAGGTCGTCCTTCACCTCCGCCACGTCCGCGCCGGGCTTCAGGCGGAGTTCGACGCCCGTGATGAGGCCCGGCTGCTCGAAGAGGTTTTGGGCGAAGGCGAGGGAGGTGATGAGGTAATTCTCGTCGTACTTCCGCTGGTGCACGTCGAAGCAGAGGCCCGTCGAATTGACGTCGTCCGTGTTGAAACTCTCCCCGGGGTTCGTCAGGTTCACCTTCTCGCCCTTGCGCGGCGCACAGATCTGGATGGAGCCGTAGTCCAGTCCGCCCATGGTCGAGGCCAGTCCGATGCCCGGTATGCCGTAGTGGATGTCCGGCCCTTGCAGGCGGTACGAGCCTTCGCCGTAGAGGATGGAACGGATGTCCGTGACCTTGTCAAACTGGTCGTCGACGCCCTTGAGCGTGATGACGCAGGGCCGTCCGCGGAAGAGGATGAGCGCGTGGTCCTCGAGGCAGTCCGAGGCCGCCTCCACGAGCGGGTGTTGGCGCACCCGGGCCAGCACGGGGTCGTCGGCCGCGGCCAGTTTGCCCTTGGCGGGCACCACCTCGATCTGCGGGTCGAAGGCCGTGTAGAGCGAACCGATGAGGTCGCGGAAGCCGTTGAACACCGACATGGTGCAGAGCAGCGCCGCCGTGCCGAAGGCCACGCCCGCCACGGAGATGCCCGAGATGATGTTGATGGCGCCGACGCGCTTGCGCGAGAAGAGGTAGCGCAGCGCAAAGAAGAGCGGCAGCTTTGGCCTATGCTTCATGGCCTTCCGCCTCCTGGGGCTCAGCGGGCGCGGGCGAGGAGCCCTTGAGCAGTTCGTCGATGTGGTCGAGGTAGTCCAGCGAGTCGTCCTTGAAGAACTTCAGTTCGGGGATGATGCGCAGCTGGAAGCGCACGCGCTTGCCGAGGTCGAAACGGATTTGGCGCGCGTTGGCATTGATGTTTGCCAGGATCTCGTCGGCCTTCTCGGAGGGGAACACGCTGAGGTAGCCCTTCGCGATGCTGAGGTCGGGACTGATGCGCACGGCGCTCACCGACACCAGCACGCCGCGCGTGGCCTGGGTCTGTTTTTGGAAAATGTCGCCCAGCTCCTTCTGGATGAGTCGGGCAATCTTCTGTTGTCTGGTCGTTTCCATGTAAAGTCTATGTGTGGGGTTGTGCCGCCGCGGGGCGCGGATGGCGCGGTCGGGCGGCGTGTGAAAGTCAGGGGGCGAGCGGTTCCGTGGCCCGGGCGAGCCACTGGCGGTCCGCTTCGTCCGTCAGGAGCGGGAGGAGGCGTGTGCGCACCTCCGCGTGGTAGTCGTTGATTTGCCGTACCTCCTCGGGTGTGAGCAGCGTGCGGTACACGGGGCGGAGGTCGTAGGGGCAGAGCGTCAGCGTCTCGAAGTCGAGGAAGCGTCCGAAGGGCGTCTCCCCGGCGGGGCGGCAGAGGAGCACGTTCTCGATGCGCACGCCGAAGCGTCCCTCCACGTAGATGCCCGGTTCGTCCGTCACCGTGAGGCCGGGCTCGAAGGGGATGACCGTGCAGGCGCGGTAGTTCTTGCGTATCTGGTGCGGGCCCTCGTGGACGCAGAGGTGCGAGCCCACGCCGTGGCCCGTGCCGTGGCCGAAGTCGTAGCCAGCGGCCCAGAGCGGCTGTCGGGCGGCCGTGTCGAGCTGCAGTCCCGTGGTGCCCCAGGGGAAGCGGAGGCGCGCCAGGGCCAGGTGGCCCTTCAGCACGAGGGTGTAGACGCGTCGCTCCTCGTCGGTGACCGGTCCGAGGGCGATGGTGCGCGTGATGTCGGTGGTGCCGCAGTCATACTGCGCCCCGCTGTCGAGCAGCAGCAGGCCTTCGGGCTTGAGGCGGGCGTCGGTTTCGGGGGTGGCCTCGTAGTGGACGATGGCCCCGTGGGCGGCGTAGCCCGCGATGGTCGCGAAACTCAGTTCGCGGAAGCCCGGTTGCGCGGCGCGCAGGGCGGTGAGCTGGGCGTCGGCTTCCATCTCCGTGGGGCAGTGGCCCGAAGCCATCTGTTCGTCCAGTCGGCGCAGGAACTGCACCAGGGCCACGCCGTCGCGGAGCATGGCCTGGCGGAAGCCCTCTGCTTCGGCCTGCGTCTTGGTGGCACGCCACGCCGGCACCTCGCTTTCGAGCGGTTCGTCGTGCGTGAGGGGCATGGCCATGCATACCGAAGCCGAAGCCTGCACGCGGTGGGTGCAGCAGAATTCCGGGGTCTCCTCGTAGGGGGCCAGGCCGACGCCGGCCTCGTCCAGTTGGGCGCGGGCCTCGGGCAAGAGCGTCTCGGTGTGGGTGAAGAGGGTGAATTTGCAGCCCTCCCTATTATATATAAGGTAGGCGACAAAGACCGGGTTGAAGGGAATGTCCGCCCCGCGGAGGTTGAGGAGCCAGGCGATGTCCGAGAGGTCGTTGAAGAGGTAACAGTCGGCCTTGAGGTGGAGATTGAGCCACTGCGCCGTGCGTAGGAGCTTGTCGTTCACGCTGAGGCCCGTCCACTCAGCGTCCTGCACCGTGATGGGTGCGGCGGGGAGGGCGGGACGGTCGGTCCAGAGCGCGTCGAAGGGGTCGGGCGCAAAGGTTTGCAGCGTCAGTCCCAAGTTGTCGAAGGTTCGGTCCGTTTCGGCAGTCACCATGTCGGGCGGTGTGCCCACTACGTAGGTGAACGGCTCGTGGCCGATCGCTTGGGCCAGCCATTCAGCGGGCGGGGTGACGTTCGGGTCGCCCTCGCGCATGACCTTGAAGGGCGTGCCGGCGAGTTGTTCTTCCGCCTGCAGCCAGTAGCGGCTGTCGGTCCAGAGGAGGGCTTCGGTGAGGGTGACCACGGCCAGTCCGGCCGAGCCCGTGAAGCCCGTGAGCCATTCGCGGCACATCCAGTGGGCGGGAATGTATTCATCGTTGTGCGGGTCGGCGGTCGGCACCCAGTAGGCGTCCAGTCCCTGTGACTTCATCCACTCCCGCAGCTTTTCGACGCGTTCGGTAATCGTCATGTCCGGAAAAATTTGAGAGGTGAGAGACCTGTTATTTGCTCAGTTCGAGCATCCGTTCGATGGGTCGCACGGCGCGTTC
>CAMGGA010000107.1 GCA_946055515.1 uncultured Bacteroidales bacterium | reverse complement strand
CGCACGCGGCCCACATAGACGGGGTCCTTTCCGGCGAGGAAGAGGGGCATGGGGTATTCCTTCTCTGCGGGATTGTCCATGAGCACCAGACCCTCCCCTTCGGCAATGGCCTTGCGTGCGGCCTCGACGCTGACGGGCTCTTCGGTTTCGAGCCAGATGGCCTCGGAGTGGCTGCGGAGCGAAGGCACGCGTACGCAGGTGGCCGAAGTGAGGCAGTCGGTGTGCATGATTTTCTTGGTCTCGTAGTACATCTTCATTTCCTCCTTCGTGTACCCGTTTTCCTGGAACACGTCGATTTGGGGAATGACATTGAAGGCGAGCTGGTAGGCAAACTTGTTTACCGTGACGGGTTCGCCGGCCAACGACTGGCGATACTGCTCGAGGAGTTCGTCCATGGCGGCCTGTCCGGCGCCGCTGGCAGCCTGGTACGAGGCCACGTGGACGCTCTTGATGTGGCTGAGCTTCTCGATAGCCTGGAGGGCCACTACCATCATGATAGTGGTGCAGTTGGGGTTGGCAATGATGCCCCGCGGACGGTCGAGCGCGTCCGAGGCGTTGCATTCGGGCACCACGAGGGGCACATCGTTGTCCATGCGGAAGGCCGAAGAGTTGTCGATCATCACGGCGCCGAACTTGGTGATGTCGGCGGCAAATTCCTTCGACGTACCTGCGCCTGCCGAAGTGAAGGCGATGTCCACGTCCTTGAAGTCGTCGTTGTGCTGGAGTTCCTTCACGGTGTATTCCTTGCCGCGGAAGGTATATTTAGTGCCTGCGCTGCGCTTGGAGCCGAAGAGCAGGAGGTTGTCGATGGGAAAATCGCGCTCGGCCAGCACGCGCAGAAATTCTTGGCCGACGGCGCCACTGGCGCCAACGATAGCTACATTCATGTGAAATAAAATGAGGTTTTGTTCGTTCGGACTGGCCTTTTGCTTCAGCGCGAAGGGTTTGCGTGGCAAAAAGTCAGCCATTTTCCGCGACAAAAGTACGATTATTTTTGTCTAATCCTCACCCTGCCACACAAATTATAGATGAAAGCCGCACTGTTTGACGCTTTTTTCGCAATTTTGCCCCATAAAAACAAACTCCACCTTGCAGTATTAACCCAAAACCCCGCGCCCGTGCCAATCACCGACCCCACATGGATTTTCTTCACCGTGCTGGCCATCATCCTCTTCGCACCGATGATGCTGGAGCGCCTCCACATTCCTTCGATTGTGGGCATGATTTTGGCGGGCATACTCATCGGGCCGCACGGCTTCGGTGTGCTCGAGCGCGACGGGAGCTTTGAACTTTTCGGCAAGGTGGGCCTCTACTACATCATGTTCCTCGCGAGTCTTGAGATGGACTTGCAAAACGTGCAGCGCATCAAGGGGCGCGCGCTCGTGCTGGGCTTGCTGGGCTTCGTCATCCCGATGGGGCTCGGCGTGGCGGTGAACACCCTGTTCCTGGGCTTCGGCATCGCCGCGGCCGTATTGATGGCCGCGATGTACGCCTCTCACACGCTCATCTCCTACCCCATCGTGCTGCGCTACGGCCTGTCGCGCCTGAGCAGCGTGAGCATCGCCGTGGGCGGCACCATCGTGGCCGACACGCTGACGCTCCTCGTGCTGGCCGTGGTGGGCGGTACGTTCAAGGAGAACTCCACGGGGCTCGACTGGCTTTGGCTGGTGGGCAAGGTGGTGGTGCTCGGACTCCTTATTATATATACGTTCCCGCCGCTGGGCCGCTGGTTCTTCCGCCGCTACGACGAGGGCGTGGTGCAGTATGTGTTCGTGCTCGTGCTGGTATTCCTCGGCGCGGGCCTCATGGAACTCGTGGGCATGGAGGGCATTCTCGGCGCCTTCCTCGTGGGCATCGTGCTGAACCGCCTCATCCCGCCCACCTCGCCGCTCATGAGCCACATCGAGTTTGTGGGTAACGCGCTCTTCATCCCCTATTTCCTCATCGGCGTGGGCATGATCATCAACCTCGGCGCGCTCTTCAACCACGAGGGGGCTCTGGTGATTGCGGGCATGATGGTGGTGCTCGGCCTGGTGAGCAAATGGCTCGCGGCCTGGGCCACGCAGAAACTCTTCCGCATGTCGGCGCTCGAGCGCAACCTGATGTTCGGCCTCACGGGGGCCCGTGCGGCGGCCACGCTGGCCGTGGTGCTCGTGGGCTACCGCATCCTCCTGCCCGACGGCACACACCTCCTCGGCGAGGACGTGCTGAACGGTGCCATGATGCTGATCCTCGCCACCTGCGTGGTGAGCTCGCTCGTCACGGAGCGCACGGCGCGCACCCTGGCCATGAAGCGCAACACGCAGGCGGAAACGGCCGAAGAAGGGGTGGCCAACGCGCCGGACCGCATCCTCCTGGCACTGAACAACCCCGAGACGATGACCTCGCTCGTGAACCTTTCGCTCATGCTCCGCACGCCCCACACGGCAGCCCCCATCATGGCGCTCAACGTGGTGCTCGAAAACGACCCCGCGGCCCGGCAGCAGGGACTGCAGCTGCTCGAGAAGGCCACGCGCATGGCGGCCGCGGCCAACGTGCGCATTCAGACGCACAGCCGGTGGTCGGTGAACGTGGTGAGCGGCATTTCCCACACCATCAAGGAGAATGCCGTGTCGGACCTCGTGATTGGCCTGCACCGCAAGGCGAAACTGACGGATTCGTTCTACGGCAAACTGAGCACGGACCTCCTCGCCGCCATCGAAAGGCAAATCATCATCTACCGTGCCACCATTCCGCTCAACACCGTGCGCCACCTCCGCGTGCTGCTGCCGCGGAAAGCGGAATTTGAACCTGGCTTTGCCCACGCCATGCACCGCGTGGCACTCCTGGCCACTCAGATTTGCTGCGGCATCGACGTGTATAGCGGCAAGGAAACCCTCGCCGCGCTGCGCCGCCACTGGGACGCACGCAACCTGGGCCTGGCGGTCTTCTACCGCGAATACGTTTCGTGGACGGACTTCCTGCCCCTGGCCCACGACTCCCGCCCCGACGACCTCGTGGTCTTTGTCTGTGCCCGCAGGGGGACACTCTCACACCACAGCTACATGGACCGCCTGCCGGACCAGATCGAACGCTATTTCTCCGCACGCGGCGTGCTGCTCCTCTACCCCGCCCAGCCCGCGGCCGAGGCGCTCAGCACATCGACCATCCGCTCGGGCGTGCCCCTGAAGGTGAGATAGCCCCGCGAAAGGACCGCGCAGGCCGTTTTCCGCTCCCCTCGCCGGGCCAACGCCCGCTGTTTCACAGTTTTTTCGTCCAATGGCTGTTTGGGGACGACCATTCCCAAGCTCCACCCGACAAACCGACCTTTTTCCCGCCGCACCCCGGCGCTTGCCCCGCCAGAGGGCCTTTTCTAAGCCTGGGAGAGAAATTTCTGTCCCTGGGATAGAAAATTCTGTCCCTGGGAGAGAAATTTCTATGTGCCGAGTTGTAAAACGGGGTGCACGGACGGACGCAACGCGGCCTGGCCCAAAAACTTAAATCTCAATAAAAGAAAGGACAAACTCTTGGCAATCAAGAATTTGTCCTTACTTTTGCAACTTGATTCAGTAAAACCACGACACTTGGACATGAAGACAAACAGCATAAAGCTCCTGCTCGCCACGCTCATCGCCACCCTGACGATGGGGGCGTGCGACACGTCATCCGACTCCACCTACGAGCCCTCACGCGACTGCGCCATCACGGCCGTGACGCTGGGTTCGCTGAAACGCACGCTCCACACCCTCAATTCGGAGGGCAAGGACAGCACCTACACGGTGGCCGTGACGGGCTCGCTCTACCCGATGTACATCGACCAGCTTGAAAACCACATTTTCAATGCCGACTCGCTGCCCAAGGGGACGGACGCCAGCCGCGTGGTCTTCTCCACGTTCAACGTGAAAAACGGTGCCTACATCAAGAGCCTCTATTCGGGCAACGACACGATATTCTCCACCTCGGACAGTACGGACTTCACCCATCCACGCGTGATTACCGCCGTGAGCGAGGACGGCCTCTCGCGCCGCGAGTACACCCTGGAAATCCGTGTGCACAAGGAGGATGCCGACACCTTTGCCTGGCAACAGATCACGGAGGGGACACAGCTCCCCGCTGCCGCCTTCGTGGAGTCGAAAGCGTTCTGCCTCGGCCAGACGCTCTATGTGTTCGGCGCGCTGGCCAACGGGGAAACGCAAGTGGTGACGACCTCCACGCTCTCGCCCGACTTCCGGTCGGCCGCCGCCCTGCCGAGCTACAATGGCGCACCCGTCGACGTGCGTTCCATCGTGGTGAAGGACAATGCCTTCTATGCGCTCGCAGGGGGGCAGATGGTGAAGGCCGCACAGACGCTCGACGCCTGGACGGGCACCACTTCGGCGCTCCGCTTCGACGCCCTCGTCGCTGCCCACGCCGACAGTCTCTACGCGCTCAGCGCAGGACGCCTCATGGCCTCGGCCGACGGGACGGAATGGGTGGAATGTGCCACCGACGCGCCTGACCGGCTGCCCACCTCGGACGTGGCGGCCGCTTCGCTGCCCACACGCACGAACAAGGACCTGGCTTCGACCCTCATGGTGGGCTTGCTGAACAACCGGGCCACGGTGTGGCGCCACGACACGGACACGAAGGGCGAGTTTACCTACCCCTGGATGTGGCTGCCGCAAACGGAGGAACTGGACGCCAAGGCTTGCCCCGCCCTGCAACGCCCCTGCATGACGGCCTACGACGATGCCTTCCTCCTCTTGGGCACGCCGCTCGGCGAAACGGCCCCGAAGGCTTACACGAGCCGCGACTTCGGACGCACCTGGCTGGCAGACGACCTGGACTTCCCCTCGCTCGAGGGCGCAACGGCCGTGGCCATCGCGGTCGACGAACTGCAGTATTGCTGGGTGGTGTGTAGCGGAACGGGCCGCGTGCTGAAGGGCCGCATCAACCGCCTGGGCTGGATCCAGAACGACCGCTGATTGTAAGATTTTATTCTATCCACGAGGGCTCGCCGCGGACTTCCCCGCGAAATCCCGGACCTGCCCCGCCATTCTCTGAGATAAATGAAGCGCATCCTCTCTCTCCTCTTCGCGGCCCTTGCCCTCACTGCGGGGGCGCAGACGGACGAACCTTTCTACCGCCTCGAACTGGGCGGAGGAGCGGGACTGGCCACGCACTTCTCTGACGTGAAGGGACAAATCGCCCCCGCGCTGAGCGCAGTGGCGCGTTTCCCGCTCAACCCGCGCTCGGCCATCAAGACGGAGGTGACCTGGCTCACGCTGAAGGGGGACACGAAGGGCATGAAGCCTTTTCTCCCCTCCTCGCCCGACGCCGTGGGCACGGAACGCCTGGACTACAGCGTGAAGGATGCCGT
>CAMGGA010000106.1 GCA_946055515.1 uncultured Bacteroidales bacterium | reverse complement strand
AGCGTCATGAGCGTCATGCCGCTCACGGGGTTGCTGCCCACGATGGCGATGGCATTGGCTGCCACGGTGGTGAAGAGGAAGGCAATGACTGCCACGATGAGGATGCCCACGATGGTGAAGAGCAGGTTGCCGCCCATCACGTCGAAGTAGAAGAAGAGCGCCGTGGCAAGGATGGTGATGAGCGAACCGATGGCAATGATTTTCATCGAGAGGTCACGCTGCGTGCGTTGCGACTCCTCAGCGGCAGTGCCCGACTTGAAAATCTGGCCCACTAAGGAGAAGGCACTGCGGATCACGCCCCAGCTCTTCACCACGCCGATGATGCCCGCCATGGCGATACCGCCGATGCCGATGCTCTTGGCGTAGGCAAAGAGCTGTTCGGGCGAAGCGTCGGTGGCCGCGATGGGCGCAGCGCCCGACGGAGCCACGTTCATGTCGGGAAACACCAGGGCTATGCCAGGCACGATGAGCCACCACACGGCAATGGAGCCGAAGCAGATGATGGCAGCGTATTTCAGGCCCACGATGTAGCCCATACCCAGGAGGGCGGCACTCGTGTTGCAACTCATTACGAGTTTCGTTTTTTCGGCAAAAGTTGCGCCCATTTCGGTCACGCGGCTCGTGAAGTTTTCCGTCCATGCGCCGAAGGAGGCCACCAGGAAGTCATAGAGACCGCCCACGAGGCCCGCTACCAGCAGCGGCTTGGCCTGCGAACCGCTCTTCTCGCCCGAAATCAGCACCTGCGTCGAGGCCGTGGCTTCGGGGAAGGGATATTTGCCGTGCATGTCCTTCACGAAATACTTGCGGAAGGGGATGAGGAACAGGATGCCCAGCACGCCGCCGAGGAGCGAGGCCAGGAACACTTGCATGAAATTGACGGACAGTTCGGGATAGGTACACTGGAGAATGTAGAGTGCGGGGAGCGTGAAGATGGCACCCGCCGTGATCATGCCCGAACAGGCACCGATACTCTGGATAATTACGTTTTCGCCAAGCGGGTCTTTGCGGTGAGTGGCGCCGCTGAGGCCCACGGCAATGATGGTGATGGGGATGGCGGCTTCAAACACCTGTCCCACTTTCAGGCCCAGGTAGGCCGTGGCAGCGGAGAATATGACGGCCATGAGCAGTCCCCAGAAGAGCGACCACGGCGTCACCTCGCGGTAGGTCCGCTTCGGCGACATCAGTGGCTCGTAGCTTTCGCCCTCGTGCAGTTCGCGGAAGGCGTTTTCGGGAAGGGAAGTTTGTTTCATATCTTTTCTTTTTTGATTTTGGGTTATGAGGTGTTGCGCTTCGCGCAGGTTATGAGGTTATAATGTTACGGGCTAAAGGCTGTCGCTCTAATAGTAATATTATAACCTTATAACCTTATCTCTTATAACCATAGTAGGGTGGTGGGGCGCAAAGCGCGCCCTTACCACACCTCCACGCGCTTGGCCTTGGGCACATAGAGCGGCGACTTCTTGGAGACGTTCCATGCCGCATACCAGGCGTCGATGTGGGGCAAGGCTCCGTTCACGCGCCAGCGGGCAGGCGAGTGGGGGTCGGTCTTCACCTGTTGGCGGAGTTGTTCTTCGCGCGTGTTTTGGGCCCAGATGAGTCCGTAGCTCAGGAAGAAACGCTGCTCCGGCGTGAAACCGTCTACCTTGCCGAGCGGGTGTTCCTTCATCGCGTTCTGGAGCGCCTGGTAGGCAATGTTCAATCCGCCGTGGTCCGCGATGTTTTCGCCGAGCGTGAGCTGGCCGTTCGCCTTCAGACCCGGGAGTACCTCGATGTTGTCGAAGAAGCGGCGCATCACCTGTGTGCGTTCGTTGAAGTTCTTCTTGTCCGAATCCGTCCACCAGTTCTTCAGGTTGCCGTCTTTGTCAAACTGCGCCCCCTGGTCGTCGAAGCCGTGCGTCATCTCGTGGCCAATCACCACGCCGATGGCGCCATAGTTGCAGGCGTCGTCGGCCTCCGCGTTGAAGAAGGGGGGCTGCAGGATGCCCGCGGGGAAACAAATCTCGTTCGTCGTCGGGTTGTAGTAAGCATTGATTGTCTGCGGTTTCATGAGCCATTCCGTGCGGTCCGTGCGTTTGTTCACGCGCTTCTCGATATAGTAGTTGCTCATGAACTTCGAGGCGCGCACCATGTTCTCGTAGTAGCTCAGCTTCTCGTCGATGTCCAGCGCCGAGTAGTCCATCCACTCATCGGGGTAGCCGATTTTCACGTAGAAAGTGTTTAGCTTCTCGTGCGCCTGTCGCTTCGTCTCCTCGCTCATCCAGCCCTGCTGGTCGATGCGTTGGCCGAGCGCCACCTGGAGGTTCTTCACCATTTCCATCATGCGCTGCTTCGAAGATTCAGGGAAATACTTCTCGACATACATGCGGCCCACGGCCATGCCCAGCGCACTCTCCACGGCACTCACCGCACGCTTCCAGCGCGGACGGTCCTGTTCGGTACCGCTCATGGTACGGCTGTAGAAGTCGAACTGCGCCGCGCGGAAACGGTCGCTTAGCGCGTTCGTCGCGTCGTCCACCACCTTATAATAGAGATAAGCCTTGAGGTCCTCGAGCGGACATTCCGCCAGGATGCGTTCCACCTCGTGGATGGGTTCGGGCTGGTTCACCGACACCTCGGCCACGGCGGGAATGCCGTTGAGCAGGCAGAGCGTGCTCCAGTCGATGCCGCCGAAGTCCTTAAGCAAGGTCGCGTAGGTCATCTTGTGGTAGTTCCCTTCCACGTCGCGCAGTTTGGTCACGCTGTACGAAGCCTCGGCGATGCGCGTTTCGATGCGCAGCACGGCCTCCATGGCCGCTTCCGCCTCGGCGTCGGACTTCTCCGTCATCGTGAACAGCTGTTTCACGTAGTTGCGGTAAGCCGCGCGGATTTTGCGGGTCGGTTCGTCGTCGGCGAGGTAGTAGTCGCGTTCGCCCATCGAGATGCCCCCTTGGTTGATCTGCACGAGGTTCCACTCCGCGTTCTTCAAGTCGGCGTCGCAGCCCAGGTCGAAGAAAGTGCTGATGCCGTTTGCCGAGAGGCGGGCCAGTTCGTACTGCACTCCTGCGCGGCTGTCGATAGCCTCGATTTCAGCGAGCAAGGGGCGGATGGGATTGAAGTCCTCCGCATTGCGGCGCAGGCTGTCCATGGCCAGGCGGTAGAGCGAACCGATTTTCTGTTCGAGCGACCCCTGGGGATGCTCCTTCGCCGCCAGGCCCTCGATGAGTTCGCGGAGCTGTCGGCGGTTGTTTTCGGCCAGCAACTCAAACTGCGAGTAGCGGGCATACTCCGCCGTCAGCGGATGCGCTTCGCGCCAACCGCCCGTGGCGTATTGGTAAAAGTCAGTGCCCGGGTCCGCATTCAAGTCCATATTGGCCTTGTCGATGCCCGACATTTGTGCCGGCTGGGCGAAGGCAGCGCCACAGGCCATAGCCAGCGTGGGGAGAATGGTTTTCAGTTTCATAGAAGTGTTGATAGCGTTGGTGTGCAAAGATGTCGTTTTGTCCAATGGGCGAAGTGCTGGCCTATCCGAGGGCTTCGAGCGCCTCCTCCCAGGCTGCTTCCGCCTCCTTGAGTTCGCGGCCCAGCTGGGCGTAGCGTTCGAAGAGCTGCTGGTCCGTAGCCCCTTCGGGCGTGGCCAGGCGCGCCTCAAGGGCGGCCTTTTCCTCCTCCAGAGCCATCACGCGGGCCTCCTGTTGCTCCACCAGCTTTTCCGCCTTGCGGCGTTTGCGGGCCAGTTCCTTCTGTTCCTCGTAGGAGAGTTTGCCTTCCGAGGGAGCAGCCTTTGCCTCCGCCTTAGGTTGCGTTTGCGAGCCCGAGGGCGAACCGGCCGTGTGGAGCTGGTCGAGCGACTCGAGTTGTTTCTTTTCCAGAAAATCATAAATGCCGCCGAGGTGCTCGCGCACCTTTCCTCCGCCAAACTCATAGACCTTCTCCACCAAGCCGTCGAGGAAGTCGCGGTCGTGGCTCACCACGATGACCGTGCCGTCGAAAGCGAGGATAGCCTCCTTCAGCACGTCCTTCGTGCGCATGTCCAGGTGGTTGGTCGGTTCGTCGAGGATAAGGAAGTTCACGGGTTCGAGCAGCAGCTTGATCATCGCCAAGCGCGAACGTTCGCCGCCCGAGAGCACCTTCACCTTCTTGTCCGAAGCCTCGCCGCCGAACATGAAGGCACCGAGGATGTCGCGGATTTTCAGGCGGATGTCGCCCTTCGCCACGCGGTCGATGGTGTCGAACACTGTGAGTTCGCCATCCAGCAGCTGCGCCTGGTTCTGCGCATAGTAGCCCAGTTCCACGTTGTGCCCCAACTTCAGGTTTCCCGTGAAAGGTATTTCCCCCATGATGCACTTGACCAGCGTAGACTTACCCTCGCCGTTCTTGCCCACGAAGGCCACCTTCTCGCCGCGCTTGATGGTGAGGTTGACGTGGGAGAACACGCAGTGGTCGCCATAGTCCTTGCGCACCTCCTCGCAGATGAGCGGGTAGTCGCCCGAACGCGAGCAGGGCGGGAACTTCAGGTGCAGGCAGGCGTTGTCCACCTCATCCACCTCGATGGGCACAATCTTTTCCAGTTGCTTGATGCGGCTTTGCACCTGCACCGCCTTCGTCGGCTTGTAGCGGAAGCGTTCAATGAAGTCTTTGATGTCCGCGATTTCCTTCTGCTGGTTCTCGTATGCGCGGAGCTGCTGTTCGCGGCGTTCGGCGCGGAGTCGCACGAAATCGTCGTACTTCACCTTGTAGTCCGCGATGCGTCCGCAGCTGATTTCCAGCGTGCGGTTCGTCACATTGTTGATGAATGCGCGGTCGTGGCTCACGAGCACCACGGCGCCCGCCTCGCGGCTCAGGAACTGCTCCAGCCAGCGGATGCTCTCGATGTCGAGGTGGTTGGTCGGTTCGTCGAGCAAGAGCACGTCCGGGCGGCGCAGCAGCAGTTTCGCCAACTCGATGCGCATGCGCCAGCCACCCGAGAACTCCCGCGTGGGGCGGTCGAAATCGCTCGGAGCGAAGCCCAGGCCCTGGAGCGTCCGTTCGAGTTCGGCGTGGTAGTTCATGCCCCCCATCAGGTTGAAACGCTCACTTTCGTGCGTGAAACGTTCCACGAGGGCCATGTAGTCTGCGCTCTCATAGTCGGTACGTTCGGCCAGTTGCGCATTCAGGCGGTCGATGCGTTCCTGCAGTTGGCTGATGTGCTCAAAAGCCTTCTCCGCCTCTTCGCGCACCGTATGTTCGTCGCTCAGCACCATCACCTGCGGCAGGTAGCCGATGGTGCAATCGTTCTGCAGCGCCACCGTGCCCGCCGTGGGCTGCTGGAGGCCCGCAAGGATTTTGAGTAGGGTGGATTTGCCCGCACCATTCTTTCCGACGAGTGCGATGCGGTCTTTTTTGTTTATAACAAACGACACGTCCGCAAAGAGCGGACGTG
>CAMGGA010000105.1 GCA_946055515.1 uncultured Bacteroidales bacterium | reverse complement strand
CGCCTAATCTTTGTGAAGCCGACTCACGGCCGTTCTTAGAACTACCTACACCTTTCTTGTGTGCCATTTCTTTCTAAAACTTTAAAGGATTAAGCAATAACGTTCTTGATAGTCAACTCCGTGTACTGATGGCGGTAACCATTCAGCTTGCGATAGCCTTTGCGGCGCTTCTTGTGGAACACGAGGACCTTGTCGCCCTTCACCAGCGGAGAGAGCACTTCGCATACGACCTTGGCGCCTTCAACGGTGGGCACGCCCACTTTCACTTCGCCGTTGTTGTCAATCAACAACACTTTTTCAAATTCAACAGTCTGGCCGTTTTCGGCGCCGCAGATGTGGTTCACGAAAAGCTTCTTGCCTTCTTCTGCTTTGAACTGCTGACCGTTAATCTCTACGATTGCGTACATGTAAAGTAATTAGTAATAAACGGTTTTCTTCGGGAGGCGGACTGCACCCGCAGCCTCTTGTTTGGCCCCTTCGAACTCTAAACGGCGGCAAAAGTACGGTTTTTTTATTCCCCAACCAAAGTTTTCAAATGATTTTCTTTGCTTTTCTTTTCCATCGGCGTGGATTTGTGCCCGCACGGGGGCGTTTTGCGGGAACGCTGCGTCGTTTTGCGAGAGCACGGGCCAGAGCTGCGCGACGGAAAAGGGCAAAAAGCCAAATTCTTCCCCCAAATTCTTTTTCTGCAAAAGGCTTCGGCTTAAATTTGCCGCACAATCATTCCACAGCATTATGATCCCGACGAAAAAATACCTGTTTGCCCTCTGCCTCGCCTGCGGTGCGTGGTCAGTCTCGGCGCAAACGAACCAGCGGGCCCGGGAGGACTACATCCTGCGCGGTGCGGACTTCGAGCCCATCCACCTCACGGACAGCCTGCAGCGACTCGGCGCATCGGACAACTGCCTCGAGGCCCTGCAGTTTCTCTATGCCTACATGCCCTGGCCCGACGTGGCGAACTACAGCGTGGAGTTTCACCGCCAGCAGGCCGAATGTGCCCTCCGCGCCCGCCGCGAGCTCCCCTGGGGCTCCCGCGTGCCCGACCGCGAATGGTTCCACTTCGTGCTCCCCGCGCGGGTGAACAACGAGGCGCTCGATGCCTTCCGCGTGCAATACTATAAGGAATTGAAGGAGCGCGTGGCCGGACTCACGATGCGCGAGTCGGTGCTGGAAATCAACCACTGGTGTCACGAACACGTGACCTACAAGCCCTCCGACGCGCGCACGTCCTCGCCCTTGGCCACCCTGCAGACGGCCACGGGGCGCTGCGGCGAAGAGAGCACGCTCACGGTGGCCGCCCTCCGCACGGTGGGCATTCCCGCCCGGCAGGTCTACACGCCGCGCTGGGCCCACACCGACGACAACCACGCCTGGGTCGAAGCCTGGGTGGACGGCGAGTGGCACTTCCTCGGCGCGTGCGAACCCGAGCCCGTGCTGGACCTCGGGTGGTTCAACCAGCCGGCCTCGCGCGGCATGCTGATGCACACGAAGGTGTTTGGCCGTTACCGCGGCGAGGAGGAAGTGATTTCGCACAACGACTGCTACACGGAAATCAACGTCACGCCCCACTACGCCCAGACGGCCCGCACGCAGGTGCGCGTGGTGGACGCCGCGGGGAAGCCCTGCCCCGGTGCCAGGGTGGAATTCAAGATTTACAACTATGCGGAGTTTTTCACCGTGAAGTCGGCCCAAACCGACCGCCAGGGCACGGCGTCGATCCGCACGGGCCTCGGCGACTTCCTCGTGTGGGCCACGGACGGCAAGCACTATGGCTTTGCCAAGATCCACGCCGGCGCGGCCGACGCCGTGGTCCGGCTCACGCACAAGGCCGGGGAAAGCTATGCCGAAGCCTTCACGGTGACGCCGCCGCAGGGGTCGGCCCGCCTGCCGCAGGTGAGCGCGGCCCAGGCCGAACGCCACGCCCGGCGCCTGGCACAGGAAGACGCGATGCGCGCGGCCTACGTGGCCTCGTTTGCCGATTCCGTCCAGACGCTCCGCTGGTGTGAACAGCACAAGATGCCCTTTGGCGAGGTGCGTCCCTTCGTGGTGCGCTCCTGCGGCAACTGGCGCAACCTCCTGGCCCTCCTCGAAGAATATCCCCAAAGGGAAACGCTGCGCTGGCTGCAGACGCTTTCGGACAAGGACCTGCGCGACTTCTCCCTGCCCACGCTGCGCAGCCACCTGCGGGCGCTCCACCTCGAGACGGCGGGCAACCTCGACGAAGCGCAAAAGGATTTCATGTATAAATATGTGTTCTCGCCGCGCATGGCCTACGAAGCGCTCACGCCCTGGCGCACCGACTTGGCCCAGCTCCCCGCCGAGGTAGACGAGGCCCTGCGCGAAGGCGGTGCTGCGGGCCTGGCGGCATGGATCGCGGCAAACGTGGTGGACAACGGGGAGCGCAACCCGCAAGGAATGGCGCTCTCGCCCGTACGGGCCCTGCAGACGCGGCGGGCCGACGCGCTCGGACGGGCCCTGCTCTTCGTAGCCGTCTGCCGCACGCAGGGCATCCCCGCCCGCATCGACGAGGTGACGGGTGCAGTGGAGTATACAGCCACGAAACCGAACGAAGAGGAACCGACGGAGCGCACGGTGCGCTGGCTCCGCGTGTCGCTCTCGGCCGCACAAGGGGCCGCCCAGGGCGCCAAGCCCTCGATGGCTTCGCTCCAGCTGACCTACGAACCGCGGAAGTACCTCGAGAACCCGAACTACTACCAGCACTTCACGCTGAGCCGCCTCGCGGACGGGCGTCCCGTGCTCCTCAACTACCCCGACGACGCTTCGCTCGCCTCGACCTTCCGCAAGCGCGGCGAACTGGAGGCGGGCGACTACCTGCTCACCTCGGGCACGCGCCTGGCCGACGGTTCGGTCCTCGTGCAGATGCGGGCATTCAACGCCGCGGCGGGTGCGAAGCTCTCCGTGCCGCTCGTGTTGCCGCAGGAGGAGGGGACGGTGGAAGTGATCGGGTCGTTCAACAGCGAGAACCGCTACCTCAATGCCGAGAAGGTGCGTGAAGAGTCGTTGCTCGCCACCACGGGCCGCGGCTACTACGCCGTCGGACTGCTCAAGGCGAACCACGAACCTTCGAACCACCTGCTGCAAGACCTCGCGCAGCAGCGTACCGCACTCGAAGCGTGGGGCAGACCCATCGTGCTGCTCTTCGAGAGCCGTGCCGAGCTGTCGGCCTTCGAGAAGCGCCGTGCCGAGTTTGCCGGCCTGCCGCGCACCGTCGTGTTCGGCATCGACACCTCGGGCAGCGTGCGCCGCGACCTCACGGAGAGCCGTTTGACCAACGCGTCGGACCTCCCCGTGCTCATCGTGGCGGACACGTTCAACCGCGTGGTGAGTGCCACACAGGGCTACCAAGTGGGCCTGGGCGCGCGCCTCACGTCCATCCTCGGCCGCCTGAAATAGGAAAAATCCCGCAGGGAGCGGAAGCCGCGAACGCAGCATTTTGAGCTGCACAAACGGCTTCCGCTCCCTTCGTTTTACCCCTCCGCGAACGTCCTCGGGTGCACGGAACGGATTGTTCTATTTTTCCAAATTAACACGCTTTTGCAGTATTTGAAAAATGCCGTTTTAGCACACAAATTAGCACACAAATTAGCACACCAAATACCCCTCGTTTTCCGCTGATACTGAACGAGTTGCGAAAGTCATTAACATTCATTTTAGCACACTAATTAGCACACCAATTAGCACAAATAAGAATAAAGATAAAAGAAGAAAGAAAAAGAGAAAAAGATTTCTTTTCCTTACGTCAAAGAAAGGGAGTGGGGCATGCACACGCGAGCGCACGTGAAGCGGCGAAGAAAAAATATTTTGAAGAATAATATTTTTCTTCTCGGGCATTTCGTCGGTCAAAGCTTGGGACAGGAAATTCAAAGTCTGCGACTGAAAATCTTAAACCTGGGACTGGAATTTCAATCGGCGGAGCCGGACAACGAAATGACACGACAAGCCCTCTTTGCCCGACCCCGGCCCAAGCTCCGAGGGGAACGCCGCCAAACGCAAGGACCACGCACACTGACGGCGGCAACGGCTGAACTTCGCCCCAGCGTAAAAGTTTTTTAAAAATCCTTTGGTATCTAACAAGTTCTACCTACCTTTGCAATAATTCATAATTCTGCAACAGAAAGCCATGATTGCACCCACCCGACATAACAACCCGCGCACCGAAGCGAAGAACGCCGTACTCGAGACGGCCACCAAACTGTTTCACTCCAAGGGCATCAAAAACGTGACTATGGACGACATCTCACACCAGCTCAGCATGTCGAAGCGAACCCTCTACCAGCTCTTCAGCGACAAGGAAGACTTGCTCTTGGCCTGCGTAAAGCGACACAATGAGGACGAACACGAACGCATGGTGGCCCTCGCCCAGAACACGGACGACGTGCTGGACTTCATCCTCGCCAACTATCGGCAGCGCATGGAGGCTACGGGCGACGTGACCCCTACCTTCTATGCCGACATCCTCAAATACCCGAAAGTCATCGAGTTTATCGACCGACACCAGACGGAGGTGGAGGACGAGGCCGTGGCCTTCCTGAACCGCGGCAAGGACGAAGGCTACTTCCGCGCCGACGTGGACTTCCGTATCGTCTACCGCGCCATGAAGTCCATCATCCACCAAATGATCACCGAGGTACAGTTGCAGCAATTCACCCACCGCGAAATCTTCACCAACAGCCTCATCGTGCTGCTCCGCGGTTGCGCCACGCTCAAGGGCATCGAACGCATCGACCGCGTCATGGCCGATTTTGCCTGACCCGCACGCCATGCCTCCGTCCGCCCCGCCGCTTGCCGGGGACCGCTTTTCCAAGAACATTCTCTCTTAAATCCAATCATGAAACACGTGAAACATATACTTTCCCTCCTTCTCCTTTGCCTCGTCGGCTTCGTGCCCGCATCGGCCCAGACCTACGAGAAAGGCGCGCTCTACCACTTGAGCCTGCCCGCCAAGGGACTCGTCGTGACGCTCGATGCGCAAGGCAAACTTTCCCTCCAGAAACTCGACACGGCCCAGCCCGGGGCGCACTTCGTGGTGAGCGAACTCTCCGGCTCGTGGCGCTTCATCAACCCCTTCCGCAACCTCGCCGTGCGCACCGAGGCCAACACGGTGGAGGCGGGCGAGAACAACGGGTCGGACGAGGCGCAGCTCTGGAAAACGGAGGCTGCGGGAAAGTCGCTCCTGCTCGTACCCACCAACCGCCCCGACATGGCCATGGCGGCTGAAGGCACGGCCCTCGTGCTGCTTCCGAAAGCCCAGGCCAAGGCCAACAAGAATGCCCACTTCGAGGTGGTGCGCGCCGACAAGGCGGGCTTCGACGTGGACCTCACCTACCGCATCCGCTCTGTGGCACAGCCCGAACTCGTGCTGGGCAACGGCGACTCGGGCGAGAACAACGCACGCATCGTGGGCGAAAAGG
>CAMGGA010000104.1 GCA_946055515.1 uncultured Bacteroidales bacterium | reverse complement strand
GGTTATAAAGTCACTCTCAGCGGGCTCGCAAGCAGATATGCGTCGCTAACGACTTACTTTGCATAAGATTGGCTGCGCCCGGCATAGCTTATGGCAAACTTGGCTTTGCGCTCATTGGCACAATATGTATCACTTCATGACCTGCGCGAAACACAACACCCCATAACCTCTGCGCCCACCAGCATTCACCGTTTTCCCCTCCCTTCACGCCCCGCTTCGGCACTCCCTCCTTTCACTTCAGCATATAGAGTATCAACTCCTGGCTTCGGATTTTCTATGCCTGGCTTTGGTCAAACAATTCGGCACTTCGGATTTTCAATCCCAGCCTTTGCAAAGACAATTCGCCGCTTGGGGCGATTCATCCGAGGTTTAGGCCACTGCTGGGCTGGACTGTTTTTCGTTCCGTCCTGCCTTCCCGAAAGCTATGCGCCCCACCGCGCCCCACCCGCTCTGAGAATTTTAACATTTGCCAAAACCATCGATGAAACCGCGCTTTTTTGTACAATCTGCGCCACGTGTCGAGTGGCCGTTAAAAAATATTTTTGTGCGAAGTGGGGAAATGTGGGGAATTATCTCTACTTTTGCCGACTATGAGGTTCACAGGTACTATCGAAGCCAAACTCGACGCGAAAGGCCGCGTGTTTTTCCCGTCCGATTTCCGCCGACAGCTGGCGGAGGCCGACGCGCGTCTGGTGCTCAAGCGCGATGTGTACCAGCCCTGCCTCGTGGTCTACCCCTACGCCGTGTGGGAAGCGGAAGTGGAACAGCTGCGCCGCACGCTCAACCGCTGGGACCCCCGACAGGCCATGCTGTTCCGACAGTTCATGGCCGATGTGGAGGTGTTCTCCCTCGATGCTGCCGGCCGCTTCCTGGTGCCCCGCCGCCTCTTGCAGGCCTGTGCCATCGACCACGCGGTGCGCTTCATCGGCGTGGACGACCGCGTGGAGCTCTGGAGCGCCGAACAGGCCGAACGGGCTTTCTTCACGCCCCAGGACTTCGCCGCTGCCATGGAAGCTGCCATGGCCGCTCCGCCCCCAGCGACGGACTAAGGTTGCTCTGTAACTTCGGTTACGAGAGATAAGGTTATAAGGTTATAAAGTTACCCTTAGAGCGACGACCTTTAGCCCGTAACTTTATAACCTCATAACCTGCGCGAAGCGCAATTTCTCATAACCTGCGCGAAGCGCAACACCTCATAACCCGCGCGAAGCGCACATCCCTTTCCCGTACTGCCCATGTACCACATTCCCGTTCTCCTCCAACCCACCGTAGACGGCCTGTCCATCCGCCCCGACGGCACTTACGTTGATGTCACCTTCGGCGGAGGCGGCCACAGCCGCGAAATTCTGCGCCGCCTCGGGCCCGACGGCCGGCTCTACAGCTTCGACCAGGATGCCGACGCGGAGCAGAACGTGCCCGAAGGCGACGAGCGCTTCACCTTCGTGAGGAGCAACTTCCGCTATCTCGCCAACTGGATGCGCTACTATGGCGTGGACGCCGTGGACGGCATTCTGGCGGACCTCGGCGTGTCGAGCCACCACTTCGACGCGGAGGAGCGCGGCTTCAGTTTCCGTTTTGATGCGCCGCTCGACATGCGCATGAACGGGCGCGCGGGACTGACTGCTGCGGACCTCGTGAACCAGTACGGCGAAGAGGAGCTGGCCCACATCCTCTACCTCTACGGCGAACTGAAAAACAGCCGGCGCATCGCCGCCGCACTGGTGAAGGCCCGAAACGCGGCGCCTTTGCTCACCACGGGCGACTTGCTCGAGGCGGTGCGTCCGCTCATGCCCCGCGAAAGGGAAAAGAAGGACCTGGCCCGCGTGTTCCAGGCGCTCCGCATCGAGGTGAACCACGAGATGGACGCCCTGCAGGAAATGCTCCAGGCGGCGCTGAAGGTGCTCCGCCCCGGCGGTCGCCTGGCCGTGCTCACCTACCATTCGCTCGAGGACCGCATGGTGAAGAATTTTATCCGCTCGGGCCGCATGGACGGCAAGGTGGAGCAGGACTTCTTCGGGCGAAAGCTCACGCCCTGGCGGGCGGTGAACAACAAGGTGATCCTGCCTTCGCAGGAGGAACAGGAGGTGAACCCGCGCAGCCGTTCGGCAAAGCTCCGCATCGCGGAGAAAACGGACTTACCGCAATAAATCTACAAGTTCCAAATGGAAAAGAAAAAACCTACCGAACAGGACGAAATCCGCGATGAAAACGCGCAAAACGAAGCCCCGGCGGCTTCCGGCCCGGCGCCCGTCAGCGACGAACAGCAGGCGCTCCAGGCGCTCCGCAACCTGACGGCGGACGACGACGGCGAGGTGGATTCGCGCAGCAAGGTGACGCTCGCCTCTATCCTCGGCGGCGACATCCTGGGCGGGCGCTGGTTCCGCAAGCATTTCTGGTATATGGTGATGATCGTGGCCATGCTCATTGTCTATGTGAGCAACCGCTACTCTTGCCAGCATGAGCAAATCCTCACCAAGGTGCTCAGCGACACGCTCATCGACCGACGCTACAAGGCGCTCACCCGCTCCAGCCAGCTCAAGGAGCGCATGCGGCGCAGCTACATCGAGGAGTCGCTCGAGGACACGACGCTCCAGACGGCTGTCACGCCTTCCTTCTACCTTCGGGTGGACGAGTAGAGGGAAAAGGTGATAGTGATAATGTTTTAAGGATAAGGTAATGCAGTTGCGTTTTAGAGCGACAACCTTCAGCCCGACAACCTTCAGCCCGTAACTTTATAACCTCATAACCTGCGCGAAGCGCAACACCCCATAACCCGCGCTCTGCGCAATAACAATTTCCGAATTATGAACTTCCCAGCCAAACAAGTGGCCAAGCGCTACGCCTTCATTGCCTCCGTGCTTGTGTTTGCCGGTTTTGCCATTCTTGGCAAGGCCCTCCACACCATGACGGTAAAGAAAGACTATTGGCTGGGGGTGGGCAAGCGTTTTGTGAAAGAAAACGACACGGTGCCTCCCACACGCGGCAACATCCTGGCCGCGGGCGGCGAGGTGCTGGCGGCTTCCATACCCGAATACAAGCTCTTCATGGACTATATGTCGTGGGAAAAGGACAGCGTGCGCCGCGACAAGGAGCAGGACAAGCGCGACAAGGAACTCCTCGCTAATGTGGACTCCATCGTCCAGGGCATGGCCCGCATCTTCCCCGACATCGACAGCGTGGAGTTCAAGAAACACTTCCTCCGCGGGCGCGAGCTCAAGAGCCACCACTGGCCGCTCTACAAGAAGCGCGTGTCGTACATCCAGTACAGGCAGTGCAAGACGCTCCCCATCTTCCGCAAGTCGCCCAACATCGGCGGCTTCCACGTGGAGGAAATCAAGACGCGCAAGAATCCCTACGGACGCCTCGCCTTCCGCACCATCGGCGACCTCTACAAGGGCAAGGACTCGGCGCGCATGGGCCTCGAACTCAGTTTCGACTCCATCCTGCGCGGCAAACCGGGCATCGCCCACCGACAGAAAGTACTCAACCGCTACCTCAGCATCATTGACCGCCCCGCCGAGGACGGCTGCGACGTGATGACCACACTCGACGTGCAGATGCAGGACATCTGCGAAAAGGCCCTCGGCGACAAGCTCCGCGAAATCGAGGCCAAAAACGGCGTGTGCATCCTCATGGAGGTGGCCACGGGCGACATCAAGGCGATGACGAGCCTCTCGCGTGTGGCCGACGGCTCTTACCAAGAGGTGGGCACGCAGGCCATCAGCAACCTGCTCGAGCCGGGTTCGGTGTTCAAGCCCATGTCTTTCCTCGTGGGCATGGACGACGGCTTTATCAAAATGACCGACGTGGTGGACGTGGGTTGTGGCATCAAGGAAATGTATGGGCGCAAGATGCGCGACGCCAACTGGCGCTCGGGCGGCAGCGGCGTCGTCACCGTGCCGCAAATCCTGCAGAAGTCGCTCAACGTGGGCGTGAGCACCCTCATTGACCGCTTCTACCACGACAACCCGCGGAAGTTCGTGGAGGGCATCTACCGCATCGGGGTGGCCGAAGACTTGAAAATCCCCATCCGCGGCTATACCCCGCCGCGCATCCGCATGCCGAAGGAAGACGGGTCGAACTGGTCGAAGACGGCCTTGCCCTGGATGAGCATCGGCTACGAAACCCAAATCCCGCCCATCTCGACGGTGACGTTCTACAACGGCATCGCAAACAACGGCAAACTCCTCCGCCCGCGCCTCGTCAAGGCTATCCTGCGCGGCGGCGAGGTGGTGAAGGAATACCCCGTGGTGGTGCTGCGCGAACAGATGGCGAAACCCGAGGCTGTCAAGAATATCCAGGACTGTCTGGAGTCGGTGGTGAGCCTCGGCCTGGGCAAGAAGGCGGGCTCGAAGTATTTCCACACTTCGGGCAAGACGGGTACGGCGCAGATTTGGACCAGCCACGGTTTCAGTGCGGAGTATCTCGTTTCCTTCGCGGGTTATTTCCCCTCGGAGAAGCCGCTCTACTCCTGCATCGTCTGCATCCAGAAGGGTGCGCCCGCTTCGGGTGGCGGCATGTGTGCCCCGGTGTTCAAGCGCGTGGCGGAAACGGTGATGGCGCAGCGCCATACGTCGGACTACACGCAGGCCCGAGACACGGTGAACTGCCTGCGCCCCACGGTGTGTGCGGGCCGCACGGAAGACGCGCTGACGGTGCTCGAGGCGCTGGACATCCCGCACAACGAACTCTCCCCGGAGGCTTTGGGCAGCATGCCTTGGTCCACGTGTGCCACGCGGTCGGAGGGGCTCACCCTGACGCCCACGGCCGAGGACGAGCCCGGCGTGGTGCCCGACGTGCGGGGCTATGGCCTGCGCGACGCGCTCTTCCGCCTGGAACGGCTCGGGCTCAAGGTGGAGGTGAAGGGCACGGGACGCGTGAGCTCGCAGAGCCGCAAGCCCGGCGAGAAGTTCGAGCGCGGACAGACCATCCTCCTCCTGCTCGGCAACGTGGAGGACATCCCCAAGGCGGAAAGGACGGACACGCTGAAGGCCGACACCACGAAGGTGGCGAAGAAACGCGAAGAACCCGAGGATTCCGAACTCACCCCGACGCTCCACGACGAACGCAAGCTGAAGCAGGCGGAGCAGGAGAAGAAGAAGAAAGAGCCTGAGGCCCCCGCCCCCAAGAAGAAGGAGGCCCCTGCCCCCGAAAAGAAGAAGGCGGCCACCCCGCCCCAGACGGAAAAGAAAAAAGAACGTTCGCGTTAAGGCAGAGAGCCAAGGGGACGCTTTTGTCATGGCTTTTGCCCCCTTCGGGGGCGGAACTGAAACGTTTCGGGCCAACCCAGGGTGTCGCATCGCTTCGCTCTGCTTGCCCTGGGCTGTGGGCTGATTGCCCCTTCGGGGCGCTCATTGAACGCTTGCGTTCCCCATGCGTTAGTCTGCCTGCCCCGTTTGATGATTGGTGCTCATCATGCGTTCAACGAAAACCCCGTAGG
>CAMGGA010000103.1 GCA_946055515.1 uncultured Bacteroidales bacterium | reverse complement strand
TTCCGCTTCCCCGGACCCACCTATTACAGCCACCTCGGCGGAGCCAAGGGCATTGAGGCCGCGCTGCAGTACCGACAGGTCTTCCCGGGCGGCAACGCCCTCCAGTGCCGCTACCGTTGGAAAGCCAGCCAGCGCAACATCACCGCCGTAAAGGGCCTCTTGGAGTACCGCCACACCCACCGCTTCCGCGTAGCATGGGAGCAGCGGAAGAAAGCATGCGAAATGCACTACCAGGCCGACGTCACCTACGCCATGCGTCAGACAGGCAAGCAGTCGTGGGGCGGCATGGCCTCCCTGCGCAGTGCCTGGAAGCCCGCGGAGCAATGGCAGTTCAAGGCATTCTTTTCCACCTTCTACACGGCAGACTATGACGCCGCCATCTACGCCTACGAGCCCCAGCTCCCCTTCGTTTCCTCCTTCCCCTCCTTTTCCGACGCCGGAGCGCGCCTTGTAGCCCTTGCCCAGTGGACCCTGCGCAAGCAGTGGCACATCGGTCTCCGCTACGGTTGCACCCGCTACTTCAACAAATCCAGCCAAAGTTCGGGGCTCGACCTCATTGCCTCCCCTTGGAAGAACGACCTCAGCCTCCAGCTCGTTTGGCAGTCCCATTAAGAACAGAAAAAGGGGCAGCCCGAGGCCACCCCAAACACAGCGTCAGAAACGGTACATCAGTCCTGCGCGCGTTTCAAACGTATTGAAATCCAAGTCCGGGTGATACTTATAGTGCGATCGTCGGTAGAAGAGCGACGTCTCCCAGTTAATTCTCAGGTGCGGCCCGAGCACATACTCCACGATGGGCGTGATCACCGTGAACGACGTGTTGCCGCGGTCCCCCTGCGCGTTCAGGTAGAGCGGATTGATGTGTTCCAGGTCCTTGCCCTCATATCCTTTCCACGTGAATATGCGGTAGTGTTGGAAGCCCAGGCTGAAGAGCCCCTTATGGCCGAATTCCAGGTGCGTCTGGCTCTTCACGCTATAGCCACTGCCCAAGTTATAGTTACGGTCAATGATGTTGTAATAGTCCGTGAGGCAACCGCCCAGCAGAATGCAGCCCACGTTCAGGCTTTGGCTCAGCGAAACCTTTTGGTGCAGGCTGGGGAAGCGGTACACGATGCCCGGACCGATGGAAGCCGCCTCCGAGATTTTATAGGGGATTTTTCCAGACCCGTCCTTCACCTCCTCTGCGTCAAAGTAGTTGAAGTATTGGAACACGCCCACCACGAGTTCCATGTCCGTCGTCGTCGGCAGTTCCTTGCCCCAGATGCGTCCCGTCAGGTTCACGCGGCTCACCAGCGGTTGGTTGCCCGAGAGGCCGAACGTCACCCCCGCCGTAAAATAGTCGTAGGGTTCGTTGCATTCCGCCTCGTAGGGATTGCCGTAGATGCCCCTCATTTCGATGTAAGGATTATGTTCGCCGCGGAACAGGCTCCCCGCGTCCGCCAGATAGCGGTTGCCGAAGCCCAGTTCAAACTTCACGGGGATACGGTCATAGTCGTGGTAGAGCGGGTTCTCCGTGCGCACCCTCCAGGCGTCGCCTGTGATCAGTCGGTTAAAGGCCCTGGGCGGACAGATGACGCCCGCTGCCAGTTCGCGCAGAAAACGCGGAAATCCCCTGCGGCTGTCGTCGAGCAGTTGCGAGGAAAAGCGGAACGTCACCTCGCCCAGTGCAATGCCCCCCAGCGTCGTGGCCATCAAGTCGTTGATGGCAGGCGGTTCGATTTCCGCACACGTTTCCCACATCAGGCTTCCGGCAAAGGCATACGGCGCCGACTCCCAGAACGTCATGCCGTTGGAGCGAGCCGTGTTGAAGTACAGGTTGCCGTGGTAAGGGTGGGCAAACAGGTTGGTCGAGAACTGGTCGTTGTCCCAGACAAAGCCATGCTGAATGTTGTGTTTGATGGTCGAGGGGCTGATTTTGGCAAAATCCTCCTGCATCACGAAGCGGTCAAAGGCCCACACCCCCACGTTCAGGCCAAACGTTTCCGCGGCGGCCCGCCAAGGGCGTTTCTTCACCGTGGGGTAAGGGTTCGACATCGTGGGCACCGTCAGGCTGTCCGGCCTTTCCGCCATTTGCGTTTGTGCTGCCAGAATGTTCCCCGCACACACATATATAATAAGGAGTAAGAATCTGCGCATAGAGAGAAAATTGAGAATAAGGAAAAGGGAAAAAGAAAATAGCGTCACCATTTGCTCGCCTCGAACACCACGCTCAGTTCAAACAGCGCCTTGCGTTCAAACGTCATGTCGCGGTCGTAGGGCCGGGCCAGGCCATAGCCACTCATGGCCCGCACGAAGAGGTGCGGCGTAGCCGTCCATTCCAGTCCGGCGCGTGCCTGCAGTCCATACATGCGTTCGGGCGTGTCCGCCCCCTCGTTGTTGAAACTTTCGATGTGGGCAAATCCCAGGTCCACGGGCACCGCCCAGCGAGGGTTCAGCCGTAGCAGCGCCCCTTTGCGGTAATAGAGGCAGCCCGAAAAGTGCTTGTCCAGTCCGGTCCACTGCGTTCCCACGCCCATTTCTGTATAGAGCAGTTTGTTCAGCATTCTCACGCCGCCCCCCGCCTTCGCCGTGTTTCCGCCGAACACCACGAATTGCACGCGCGTGAGGCTATCCACGTTCACCAGTCCGATTTTGCGGTGCGAGGGCGTGTCGCTGTAATTCAGGAGCCCCACCTGCCATCCCTTTTTCCTTTCGCAGAAATTCAGGAGGCCCACCTGCCATCCCCTCAAGTGTCCTGCATAGTTGAAGGCACTCACCTGCACCCCCTTCATCTTCTCCTGCGCCACATTGGCCAAGCTCGAGAACTGTAAGCCCCGTTCCACGTCGATGGCCACGTTCGACACCGTCGTCAGCTGCACGCCCCGCAGCGTTTCGCACACCACGTTGTTCAGCGCGCCAATCTGCACGCCGCGCATGTTCGCCGCCACGTTCGAGAGCGCCGAAACCTGAGCCCCGCGGAAGTCCCCTGCAGCATTCACCAGCAGCGCCACCTGTGCGCCGCTTCCCTTGCGGAACGCCGTGTTCATCAAGGCCGAGAGCTGCACGCCCTCCATACGTTGGCCCGCCACGTTCAGCAAGCCCGAAGCCTGCACCCCCTGCATGTCCGTGCGCACCATGCTGCTCAGCACGTTCAGCCCCACGCCCCGTTGGGCATAAAGGTTCGAGAGCAGGCCCAGGTTCACCGTCTTGGCCGCGCTGTCCGTCGGGTGCGCCGGCAGGTTGAGCGAAAGGTTCAGCGCGTGGCGCGCCCTTTTGTCGGGTTCAGCGGCCACCGCCAGTGTCGGCACCAGCAGGCCGAGCAAGAATAGAGGTAAAAAGTTCTTCATAAAAATAGGATAGGGGGCTTCTTCAGCCCGTTCAGCCAAAGAGAAGTTAGAGTGTCTGCAAATGTACCATTTTTCTCCGTTCTTAAACATTTTGAAGAAAATATATTACTTTTGCTTCCGATTATTCTTCCATCTTTCGACCAAAAGAACAAATCCCGCTCCCTTTCAAGCCCGTGGAACATACAGCCTCGCCCTTCGCCACCCCCTTCTATCTGCTTGCCAAGCCCGCCGGGTCGCTCTGCAACCTGGCCTGCAAATACTGCTACTACCTCGAGAAGTCCCGACTCTACCCCCAGAGAAACGCCTGCGTCATGAGCGACGAACTCCTCGAGAAGTTCATCCGCGACTACATCGCCGCCCAGACCACCCCCGAAGTCCTCTTCACCTGGCATGGCGGCGAGCCCCTCATGCGCCCCCTCTCCTTCTACCGCAAGGTCGTGGCCCTGCAGCAGCGCTATGCCCGCGGCCACCGGATCGACAACTGCATCCAGACCAACGGCACCCTCCTCACCGACGAATGGTGCGCCTTCTTCCGCGAGCAAGGCTGGCTCGTCGGCCTCTCCCTCGACGGTCCGCAGGAGTTCCACGACGACCACCGCCTCACCCGCCTTGGCCGTCCCACCTTCGTCCAGGTCATGCGCGGCGTGTCCCTGCTCCAGAAACACGGCGTCGAGTGGAACGCCCTCGCCGTCGTCAACAACCGCAACGCCGACCACCCCCTCGCGTTCTACCGCTTCTTCCGGCAAATCGGCTGCCGCTACCTCCAGTTCACCCCCATCGTCGAGCGCCTCCAGCCCCATGCCGACGGGCGCCGCCTTGCCGCCGTGGGCGAAGCAGGCGAAGACGGCCTCATGGAGTTCAGCGTCAGTCCCCGGCAGTGGGGCGACTTCCTCATTGGTGTCTTCGACGAGTGGGTCCGCCGCGACGTGGGCGAAACCTTCGTGCAGATTTTCGATGCCACGCTCGCCAACTGGGTAGGCGTCATGCCCGGCCTCTGCACCCTCGCCCCCACCTGCGGCCATGCCGGCGCCATCGAGTGGAACGGCGATGTCTACGCCTGCGACCACTTCGTCTTTCCCGAATACCGCCGCGGCAACCTCCGCGACCACACCCTCGTCGAACTCATGTACAGTCCCGAGCAGCGCGCCTTCGGCCAGGCCAAGCGCACCGCCCTGCCGCGCCAGTGCCGCGAGTGTCCGTGGTTGTTCGCCTGCCACGGCGAATGTCCGAAAAACCGTTTCGCGCGCACCGCCGAGGGAGAGCCCGGGCTCAACTACCTCTGCGAAGGCTACCGCCGCTTTTTCGCCCACGTCGCCCCCTACATGGACTGGATGAAGCGCGAACTCCAGGCCGAGCGCCCCCCCTCGGGCATCGTGGACCTGCTTCACCGCGACCCCCATTTCTTCGCGTGAAGTCCCCTCCTGTACCTATTTTATTTGACGGAAAAATCCTTCAATCCTTCTGCGCGTCCTCTCTTTTGTAGTGAAAATCAAGGGAAAATACGCTGAAGGATTTCATTTCCAAATCCTTCAGCCGCGTTCAGCGCAGACGAACGCCCAGGGCAGCGCGCGGCACGCAGACGTCCCTCTGGCGACAGTCGCGTTTCAGTCGCAGCGACAGGATTTTCAGTCCCGGCGATTGAAAAATCAGTCCCAGCGATTGGAATTTCAGTTCCAGGGATAGAAAGCCCAGTCGCAGTGATTGCGAAGCCCAGCCCGGGACTTTTTCACCCACCGTCGCCAAACGGCCCTTCACGTGCAAGCGTCGCTCCCCCTCCTTGGCCAAGCCCTCCCCGCCGTCCGTCGATCCCGCGGCTGAACCCTGCTGAAGGATTTGAAAAACAAATCCTTCAGCCCATAAAGTACTGACAATCATGGAAAAACACACCGGGGCTGAAGGATTGAACCTTTTTTTTCGGGAATAAAGAACGTATAGAGAAAGCCCGCCTCCAGCGCCTCCCCCCTTCCGTGCTGCCCCTACCTTCAGCCCGCTGCCGAACCCCGTTTTGCATCGCGCCTGCTCCCTCCGCCGTAGCCCCTCTGCTGGGTGCACATTTTGTTGCCGCAGGCCGAAAATTCGCAGCAAACCGAAAGGATTAGGCATTTTATATATAATTTTGTGCGCCCAAAACCAAGTCTTCTTGCTTATGCACCGCATAGTCCTTTTCCTTCTCACCCTGCTCCTCACCTGCGAGCTCGCGGCCCAATCCTCGCTCTACCAGCGCTACATCGACCGCTACCACACCATGGCCGTCGAACAGATGGAGCGCTACGGCGTGCCCGCCAGCA
>CAMGGA010000102.1 GCA_946055515.1 uncultured Bacteroidales bacterium | reverse complement strand
TAGTCGAGCGAGGTGATGAGCATCTGCGGCGTGCCTTCGAGCTGTTCGGGCGCGGGGATGACCTCGAGGATTTTGTCGAGCAGGTAGTCGATGGAGTCCGTGGGGGTGTTGTAGTCCTCTCCCATCCATCCGTTCTTCGCCGAGCCGTAGACGACGGGGAAGTCCAGCTGGTCTTCCGTGGCATTGAGGTCGCACATGAGGTCAAACACCATTTCGTAGACCTCCTCGGGGCGGCAGTTGGGCTTGTCCACCTTGTTCACGACCACGATGGGCTTCAGTCCGATCTCGAGCGCCTTCTGGAGCACGAAGCGCGTTTGCGGCATGGGGCCCTCGAAGGCATCGACGAGCAGGATGCAGCCGTCGGCCATGTTCAGCACACGTTCCACCTCGCCGCCGAAGTCGGAGTGTCCCGGCGTGTCGATGATGTTGATTTTCGTGTCCTTGTAGCGGATGGACACGTTTTTCGAGAGAATGGTGATGCCCCTTTCCCTTTCCAGGTCGTTGTTGTCGAGGATGAGTTCCCCGGCGTTCTGGTTCTTCCGGAAGAGATTGCCCGCCAGCAGCATTTTGTCGACGAGCGTGGTTTTGCCGTGGTCCACGTGGGCTATGATGGCGATGTTGCGGATGTCTTGCATAAAAACTAATACCTTTACCTTAATTTTGGGGGGCAAAGTTACATTTTTCTCGCGAGCAACGTGTGAAACGGAAAAAAAGAGTCCGTTTTTTTGGAAAAAACCTGTTTCGTCGGCCGCCGCCGCCCCTTTGCGCGGCGCCCCGTGGCGTTTCTCTTTGAGACCCAAAGGCGAAGGCAAATCGGCTTGGAGCGACACTATAAAAGGGGGTGAAAGTTTTCAAGAAAAAAGTTTCAAAATTTTCTTTTGCGGAAAACTTTTTGCTCCTATCTTTGCCCGCAGTTTTCCCAAGGCGCGTTGTCGCAGGCCCTGTAGGCCGTTTTGCGAAAGGCCGTGCCGCGCTGTCGTGTCCTGTTTTTGGAAAATGGAGAAAACACCTGAAAACCACAGGAAAACGAAGATAAACAAGCGAAAAGCCCCTTCTTGACCCCCTGGCCCGGAGCTGCGGCACAGATCCGCCTCGAAAGCCGACGGACGGAGAAGGAAAGTTGTCCAAAACGGAAAACTTTTCTTCCGCGCCAAGTCCAAAAGTTTTCCACAAACACCTCCGCGCACCCCTCCCCCCTCCCGTCGTCACGCACGCCGGGAAAGCCCCCTCAACCCCGCCAAATCAATCTCTGCTATGTGCACCGACAATTTCTACATCACCAAGCGCGACGGCTCCACCGAGCCCTTCTCTAAAGAAAAGATACGCACCGCGCTCCTCAAGGCCTTCCGCAGCCAGGCGAAGGCCATCGACGCCGACGGCCTCCGCCGCATCACCGACCGCCTCCGCTTCTGCAACGGCATGAGCGTCGAGGACATCCAGAACCAGGTGGAAGTGGCCCTCATGGCCGAGCAGCACTACGCCGTGGCCAAGGCTTTCATGCTCTATCGCAAGCAGCACGAAACCGACCGCGAAACGGCCGACAAGCTGCGCTTCCTCATCAACTACTGCAACTCGGCCAACCCCGCCACAGGCTCCAAATACGACGCCAACGCCAACGTGGAGAACAAGAACATCGCCACGCTCATCGGCGAACTCCCCAAGCAGGGCTTCATCCGCCTGAACCGCCGGCTCCTCACCGACCGCATCAAATCAATGTACGGCAAGGAGCTCAGCGACCGCTACATGTACCTGCTCAAGAACCACTTCATCTACAAGAACGACGAGACTTCGCTCGCCAACTACTGCGCCTCCATCACCATGTACCCCTGGCTGCTCAACGGCACGAAGGACATCGGCGGCAACTCCACGGCACCGTCCAACCTGAAGTCGTTCTGCGGCGGCTTCGTGAACATGGTGTTCATCGTGTCGTCGATGCTGAGCGGCGCCTGCGCCACCCCCGAGTTCCTCATGTACATGAGCCATTTCGTGGCCAAGGAATACGGCGACGACTACTACCTCCACCCCGACCGCGTCGTGGACCTCTCCCTCCGCCAGCGCACCATCGACAAGGTGATCACCGACTGTTTCGAACAAATCGTCTACTCCATCAACCAACCCACGGGCGCACGCAACTTCCAGAGCGTCTTCTGGAACATCTCCTACTACGACCGCTACTACTTCGAGAGCATCTTCGGCGAATTCCGCTTCCCCGACGGTTCGCAGCCCTCGTGGCCCGCACTCGACTGGCTCCAGCGCCGCTTCATGCGCTGGTTCAACGGCGAGCGCACCAAGGCCGTGCTCACCTTCCCCGTCGAGACCATGGCACTCCTCTCGGAGAACGGCGACGTCCGCGACAAGGAATATGCAGACTTCACGGCGCAAATGTATGCCGAGGGACACAGCTTCTTCACCTACATGAGCGACAACGCCGACAGCCTCGCCTCCTGCTGCCGCCTGCGCAACGAAATCCAGGACAACGGCTTCAGCTACACCCTCGGCGCGGGCGGCGTCAGCACCGGGTCGAAGTCCGTGCTCACCGTCAATCTCAACCGCTGCGTGCAGCAGGCCACCCGCGAAGGCCGCTCCTACGTCGAATACCTCGACGACATCGTCGACCTCATGCACAAGGTGCAGCTCGCCTACAACGAGAACCTCAAGGAAATGCTCGCCAAGGGCATGCTGCCCCTCTTCGACGCCGGCTACGTGAACCTGAAGCGGCAGTACCTCACCATCGGCGTGAACGGCATGGTCGAGGCGGCCGAAAGCCTCGGCATCACCATCAGCGACAATGCCGAATACGAACACTTCGTGGGCGAAGTGCTCGGCGTAGTGGAGCGCCTGAACCGCCAGTACCGCTCGAAGGACGTGATGTTCAACTGCGAGATGATTCCGGCCGAGAATGTCGGCGTGAAGCACGCCCGCTGGGACCGCGAGGACGGCTACTTCGTGCCCCGCGACTGCTACAACTCCTATTTCTACGTGGTGGAAGACCCGCAGACCGACATCATCGAGAAGTTCCGCCTCCACGGACGCCGCTACATCGAGCACCTCACGGGTGGCTCCGCCCTCCACATGAACCTCGACGAGCACCTCTCACAGCCGCAGTACCGGCAGCTCCTGCGCGTGGCGGCCAAGGAGGGTTGCAACTACTTCACGTTCAACATCCCCAACACGCTCTGCAACGAATGCGGCCACATCACGAAGCAGCACCTCCAGGAGTGCCCCCACTGCCACTCGCGCAACGTGGACTACCTCACCCGCATCATCGGATACCTCAAACGCGTGTCAAACTTCTCCCTCGACCGCCAGAAGGAAGCGGCCCGCCGCTACTACCAGCGCCTCGAGGCGTAGACCCGACGCCATGCTGAAATACACTACCCACGACATCGTTTTCCAGGAGTTCCCCGACGAGGTCACCCTGGCCGTGAACCTGAGCCGGTGCCCCAACCTCTGCCCCGGCTGCCACAGCGCCTACCTCCAGGGCGACATCGGCGAAGAACTCACGCCCGAACGCCTCGCGGCCCTCGCCGACTCCTATGCCGGCAGCATCACCTGCGTGGCCCTCATGGGCGGCGACAACGACCCCGACGAGGTGCTCCGCCTCCTGCAGGCCCTCCGGCAGCGCAGTGGCGGCAAACTCCGCACGGGATGGTACAGCGGACGCACGTGGCAACCCGCCCCCGACCGCCTCGCCGCCTCGCTCAGCTACCTGAAGCTCGGTCCCTACATCGAGCGCCGCGGCCCGCTCAGCGACCCCGAAACGAACCAGCGCTTCTACAGCGTGGAGCCCGACGGAAGCCTCACCGATCTCACCCACCGCTTCCGCCGCAAGCACTGATTTGGCACGGCCCGCCGCGCCCCCGCACTTATCACATTCACAACTCGACACTTTGGCCTTTCCATCCCAGGCTCTGCAATTCCAGACCCAGGCTTTGAAAATCCAAAGTGCCGAGTTGTTTTTGCACCATGGGGAGGAGGTACTTCAAAAGGAGCGGGATTGTTTCCAGTATAAAGAGAAAAATTCGCAAATCCGCTGCGAATTTCTTTTATACTTGAAAGATTTTGTATTTTTGCCGCAAATTCCTTTTATACTCGAAAGACATGAAACCCATTCTCCGCCAGTCCTACCTCGACCAGGTACAGCACGTTTTCGGCAAGGACCTCATCGTGGTCCTGGTCGGCGAGCGGCGCGTTGGCAAGAGCTACCTGCTCCGCCTGCTCCGCGCCGAACTCCTCGCAGAGGCGGGGGCACACGTCATCTATGTGGACAAAGAGAAAAAAGCCTTCGATGCCATCCGCACCTACGCCGACCTCAACGCCCACATCGATGCCCACCTCGACAGTTCGAAGCGCAACTACATCCTCATCGACGAGGTGCAGGAAATCGCCGAGTTCGAGCGTTCCGTGCGCAGTTTCTACGAGGAGGAAAACGTGGAAATCGTGGTCACGGGCAGCAACTCGAGCATGCTGAGCGGCGAACTGAGCTCCCGCCTGGGCGGACGCTACAAGGAAATCTACGTACAGGCGCTCAGCTACAAGGAGTTTCTCGAGTTCCACGCCCTGCCCGACACCGACGCGAGCCTTCAGCTCTATCTCCAGCTGGGCGGCCTCCCCGGCCTGCGCAAGATGGGACTCGACGAAGGCGACGTGCGCGACTACCAGAGCGACGTCTACCACACGGTGCTGCTGAAAGACGTGGTCATGCGCCACAGCGTGCGCAACGTGCCCTTTCTCGAAAATCTCGTGCGCTTTCTCGCCGACAACACAGGGAAAATCATTTCCGCCAACAGCATCTCCCGCTACATGAAGTCGCAGGGCGAAAACGTCACTTCCACCATCGTGAACAACTACATCAAGGCCCTCTGCGACGCCTACATGCTCCACCGCGTCAATCGCTACGACATCCACGGCCGCCGCCTCTTCGAGACCAACGACAAGTACTACTTCGAAGACCACGGCATGCGCAATGCACTCGCCGGCGGCTCCCGCGAGGGCGACATGGAGAAGGTGCTGGAGAACGTCGTCTACAACCACCTCCGCCGCCTGGGCTACACCGTCACGGTGGGGCAGCTGCAGAAGGCCGAGATAGACTTCGTTTGCCAAAAGCCCACGGGCGAGCGCGTCTACGTGCAAGTCGCCTTCCTCGTCGCCGACGAAGCCACGCGGGAACGCGAGTTCGGCAACCTCCACGCCATCCGCGACAACTACCCGAAGTACGTCATCTCCATGACCCCCTTCCTCACGCGCTCCGACGACAACGGCGTGACCCACCTCCACCTCCGCCACTTCCTCACCGCAGGTTTGTAGCCCCCCGCGGCCCGTAGCGAGGCAGCGCGCCGCGCCCGCCGCGTCCCGTCCGCTCCTCTCCTCTACAACCCGGCACTTTGGCCTTTCCATCCCAGGCTCTGCCATTCCAGGCCCAGGCTTTGAAAATCCAAAGTGCCGAGTTGTTTTTGCCGTCGTGCCGACCCCGCCCCGCTCCCGCCCGCAGAAAAAACATTGTACCACAAGAAAAATCGCCCAATCCGCCCCGGGCGGCTGGCCCGCACCAGACGAAAACCGCCGCAGTCCAAGAAAAAACACCCCTTTCCTTTCTATTATCCACGCCTTGCACTAACTTTGCTGCGCAAAACCAGAAACGAAAATGGAATACAACTTCAGAGAAATCGAAAAGAAGTGGCAAAAGGAATGGGCCACGAAACAAACATACCACGTAGAGGCTGACCCCGACAAGAAGAAGTTCTACGTGCTCAACATGTT
>CAMGGA010000101.1 GCA_946055515.1 uncultured Bacteroidales bacterium | reverse complement strand
TTCCACTTCATCATCGGACAAGAATTCTAACCCTAACGAAACAGCATAATGAAACGACTCATCCTCTCATGCGTCGTAGCGCTCGCCGCAGCGCTCGCGGCACAGGCACAGAAGTTCGCCCTCGTCGACATGGAGTATATCCTCTCCAACATCCCTGCCTACGAGCGCGCCAACGAACAGCTCAACCAGACCTCAAAGGCGTGGCAGGCTGAAGTGGAGGCACTCAACACCACCGCCGAAACGCTCTACAAGAACTACCAGAACGAAAGCGTGTTCCTGAGCGAGGCACAGAAGAAGGAACGCGAACAGGCCATCGTGGCCAAGGAGAAAGAAGCAGCCGACCTCAAGAAGAAGTATTTCGGTCCCGAGGGAGAACTCTTCAAGAAGCGCCAAAGCCTCGTCGAACCCATCCAGGAGGAAATCTACAACGCCGTGAAGGCCATCGCCACGGCCAAAGGCTTCCAGCTCATCCTCGACCGCGCTTCCGACTCGGCCATCGTCTTCGCCTCACCCGCCATCGACATCAGCAACGAAGTACTGGCAAAACTTGGCTATTCGAAGTAAAAACCATACCTTTGCCGCGCAATTTTAAAAATCGACAAACAGACAACAAAGATGTTCAAGAAACTTTTGCTCCTCGTGCTCGCAGTAGCACCCCTCAGCCTCTGCGCCCAGAAGTTCGCACACTTCGATTACGCAGCCATCATCCAGGCCATGCCCGAAGCCAAAGCCGCACAGGCCGACCTCGAAGCGCTCTACAAGCAGTACCAGGCTGAACTGGAAAACATGCAGAAAGAGCTCCAGACCAAGATGGAAAAATACCAGAAGGAGGACACCGACGCAACGCCCGCCAACATCCGCGAACGCCACCAGCAGGAACTCCAGGAAATGTACCAGCGCCTCCAGCAGGCACAGCAGGACAACTCCGACAGCTTCCAGGCCGAACAGCAGAAGAAGATGCAGCCCGTTACCCAGAAGGTCATGGACGCCGTAAACGCCGTGGCACAGCAGGGAGGCTACGTCTACATCGTTGACAAGAACGCTGCACAGGGCGCAGGCATCGTCATCAACGAACAGCTCAGCACCGACGTGACAGGAGCCATCATGCAGAAGCTCGGCATGCCCGAAAGCGCTGCAAAACCTGCCGCCGCGCCCACAAAGTAACGCATATTCATTTTCATTTTCCTCTATTCATAATTTATAGATGCATCAACCGGCACATTGGCTGTGAAGCCCATGTGCCGTTTTTTGAATTTAAAACGCCCACGAATGATTACGCTTCACAACATCCACAAAAGCTTCGGCCAGCTGGAAGTGCTCAAAGGCATAGACCTCGAAATCCATCCACGGGAGATGGTCAGCATCGTAGGCTCGAGCGGAGCGGGCAAGACCACCCTGCTCCAGATCATGGGAACGCTCTACAAGCCCGACCAGGGCACCGTGGAAATCGCCGGCGAAGACGTACTCCGCCTCTCGCCCGCCAAACTCTCCCGCTTCCGCTGCCAGCACCTCGGCTTCGTCTTCCAGTTCCACCAGCTCCTCCCCGAATTCACCGCACGGGAGAACATCCTCATACCCGGCATGATAGCCCGCCGAAACCAGGGCGAGATTGAGCGCCGCGCACTCGAACTCCTCGACTTCATGGGCCTCGCCGACCGAGCCGACCACAAGCCCGCACAGCTCTCGGGCGGCGAAAAACAGCGCGTGGCCGTGGCCCGCGCCCTCATGAACAACCCCGACGTAGTGCTCGCCGACGAACCCTCGGGCAGCCTCGACACCCACAACAAGGAAGAGCTCCACAACCTCTTCTTCCGCCTCCGCGACGAACTCGGACAGACCTTCGTCATCGTCACACACGACGAAACGCTCGCCCAAATCACCGACCGCACCATCCACCTCGTGGACGGACAGATTGCCCAACCCTAACCCGCTCCCCCAAACCATGATTGCTCTCGGCAACTACAACACCCTGCGCGTCACGCGCTTCTCCGACCACGGCGCCTACCTCGACGGCGGCAGCCTCGACGAGATACTCATGCCCAAGAAATACGTGCCCCGCTCCCTGCGCCCCGGCGACGAAATCGAAGTCTTCGTCTACCTCGACCAGAGCGAGCGCCTCGTCGGCACCCTCGAAACGCCCCTGGCCCGCGTGGGCGACTTCGCCTTCCTCCGCGTGGCCTGGACCAACGAGTTCGGCGCCTTCCTCGACTGGGGCCTCACCAAGGACCTCTTCGTCCCCTTCCGCGAACAGAAAATGCGCATGGTGCAGGACCGCTCCTACCTCGTCTACATCCACGTCGACCCCGAGACGCAGCGCCTCGTCGGCACGGCCAAGGTGGAACGCTACCTCAAGCGCGCCACCCCCGACCGCTACCACCGCGGCCAGGAAGTGGAAATCATCATCCAGCAAAAAACGCCCCTCGGCTTCCGCTGCATCGCAGACAACCGCTGCGGCGGCCACCTCTACGACAACCAGATCTTCGACACCGTGCCCCACACCGGCGACGTCCTCACGGCCACCGTGGTGAACATCCGTCCCGACGGCCGGCTCGACCTCTCCCTGCAGCGCATCGGCAAGGGACGCTTCCGCGACTTCGCCGGGCAACTCCTCGAGGAGCTCCACAGCGCCGGCGGCACGCTCCCCTTCAGCGACCATTCCACCCCCGAAGAAATCCAGCAGCGCTTCGGCGTGAGCAAGAAAACCTTCAAAAGGGCACTCGGCACGTTGTACAAATCGGGACGCATTTCTATCGAAGAAGACTGCATATTCTTAAAAAAATAGAAATCCGCCGGTTTTGCCAACTTGACCCCGAAAAAAATCGCCTTATTCCTTGTTTATTAAAACAAAGCACTGTACTTTTGCATCGCAATCCAGCAGAAAAAGACCAAGGTCCTCGCTGGAAAGCCGCAGGCCCCAGGCCCCGTAAACACTGAAAGTTTTTTCATCTCTATATAAGTTCTGTGAGGCAACTGTGCGTCGGGAGACGCGTAGTTGCCATTTTTTTTGCGCCCCCTTCCGACCGCATTCACCGACCCGCCGCGCTGCGCTCCCGCACCGCCTTCCGGAACCCCGGCCGCAGGCCCCGGATTTCCAATCCCGCCGATTGAAAATCCGGTCCCGCCGATTGAAAAACCAATCCCGCCGATTGAAAAACCAGTCCCGCCGATTGAAAAACCGGTCCCGCCGATTGAAAAACCGGTCCCAGGCTTTGGAGAGCCACCCCTGCCGCCAGCACCCCTCCAAGCACAGTACCACCGCCCAACGACAGGGCCACCCCCCGCCAAGCCCCTTTTTTGATACAAAAAACGCGGACTTTCAAAAAAAATCGTTGTCTTGACCGCTACACAATACAAAAGTATTTATACCTTTGCCCCGCTTAATGTCCCGAACAGCCAGAGAGAAAAAACGGACCATTGGGTTCATTGAGCGCTTCCTCCTGCGACAGAGCGCCCAAGGCGACTCCACACACCGCACACGGAACGAGTCAATACATCCCGCAATATCAAAATACATCATCCTATAATATGAATCCCAACGCTCCCGCTCCCGCCGAGCATAGCAAAGATGACGATTTTCTCTTCCTGAAAGACTTCTTCTTCCTGTGCCTTTCCCAATGGCGCTGGATTATTGCTTCGGTCATCCTCTGCTGCGGCGCCGCCCTGTGGTACCTCCTGTCCACTCAACCCACCTACGAACGCACAGCGACCATCCTCATCAAAGAGGAGAACAACTCCCGCTTCAGCGGCAGCAACCTCGACGCGCTCTTCACCGAGTCGGGCATCCGCATGAACGAGAGCTACGTCTACAACGAGCTCTCCGTCATCCAGTCGCCCTCCATCCTCACCGAGGCCGGCAAGCGCATCGGGCTGGATGTCTGCTACGAAACCGATGGAAGCTTCCACCGCATCCCCCTTTACGGCCAACAGCTCCCCGTGAAGGTCATCTTCCACAGCCTCACTACTGAGGACTACGGACAGCTCACCCTCCATCTCAACGGGAACTCCTTCGAAATGAGCGGCTTCACCTTCAACGAAGAGGAACAGGAAACCACCGTCAAGGGACAGTACAACGCCATCGTCAACACCCCCGTGGGTAAAGTCAGCGTCGTGCCCCAGCCCTGCCTCAAGGCCTTCCTCGCCGAATGCGGAAAGCCCCTCTACGTCGAACACCGCACCGACTACATGATGACGACCATCATACAGTCCAGCATCAGCGCCGGACTCGTCGACAACAAGGGTACGCTCATCGCCATCTCCTACCGCGACATCCACCCCAAGCGCGCCGAGGACCTCATCTCCACCGTCATTGACGTATATAAGGAAAGCTGGGTCAACGACAAGAACCAAATCACCCGCGCCACCTCCAACTTCATCACGGACCGCCTCGGCGTGCTCGAACGCGAACTCGGCGACGTAGACGCCGACATCTCGTCGTACAAGAGCGCCAACCTGCTCCCCGACGTCACCTCGGCCTCCAACCTCTACATGCAGCAGTCGAAGGAAAACTCCACAGAGCTCCTCAAGCTCCACACGCAGCATGCCATGGCCTCCTTCGTGCGCGACTACCTCAAGAAGGAGTCCAACAAGGACGAACTCCTCCCCGTCAACACCGGACTGGAGAACATCAAGATTGAACAGCAGATCAACGAATACAACAGCACGCTGCTCCAGCGCAACAACCTCGCGACCAACTCCACCGAGTCCAACCCGCTCATCGCCCAGTACGACAGCAACCTCGCCCAGCTCCGCGCCTCCATCCAGGCCGGCATCGACAACCTCCTCGTGAGCCTCAACACGCAGATACGCCACATGGAGATGAGCGAGAACCGCACCATCTCGCAGATAGCCTCGAGCCCCAATCAGGCCAAGTACCTGCAGTCGGTCGGCCGACAGCAGCAGGTGAAGGAGACCCTCTACCTCTTCCTCCTCCAGAAGCGTGAAGAGAACGAGCTCTCGCAAGCCTTCACGGCCTACAACACCCGCGTCATCCAGGCACCCAGCGGCAGCATCCGCCCCGTCACGCCCAACCGCCGCAACATCCTCCTCATCGCCTTCCTCATCGGCCTGGCCCTCCCCATCGCCGTCATCTACATCCTCGAGAACCTCAACTCGAAGCTGCGCGGCCTGAAGGACCTCGAAGGCATCCAGGCCCCCGTGCTGGGAGAAATTCCCGAAGCCTTCTCGCGCGACCGTCGCCGCTGGTGGCAGGTTTGGAAGAAGAAGGAAGAGAAGAAAGTGCGCTGGGTGGTCAGCAGCGGCAACCGCAACGTGGTGAACGAAGCCTTCCGCGTGATGCGTTCCAACCTCGAGTTCACGCTTCCCGAAAAGCCCGAACAGGCCACCGTCTGCATCTACACCTCGTTCAACCCCAATTCGGGCAAGTCGTTCCTCGCCATGAACACCGCAGCCTCCTTTGCCATCAAGGGCCGTCGCGTGCTCGTCATCGACGGTGACCTCCGCAAGGGAACGACCTCGTCCTACGTCGGCTCGCCCACCCTCGGCCTCAGCCACTATCTCAACGGGCACGAAGACGACCTCTCGAAGCTCATCGTCGAGTCCAAGAAATACCCCGGGCTCCACGTCCTCCCCATCGGCATCGTGCCGCCCAACCCCACCGAGCTCCTCTCCGGGCCGCGCCTCCAGGAACTCATCGACAAAGTCCGCAAGCAATACGACATCATCTTCTTCGACTGTCCGCCCATCAAGGTCGTGGCCGACACGCAAATCATTGCACGCGTAGCCGAGCGCACCATCCTCGTCGTTCGCTCGGGCCTGCTCGAACGCGCCATGATTCCGCAAATCGACCAGCTCTACGAAGGCGACCAGTTCCCCGCCCTCTCCGTCATCCTCAACGGAACCAAAATCCGCA
>CAMGGA010000100.1 GCA_946055515.1 uncultured Bacteroidales bacterium | reverse complement strand
TCGCGACCCCAACCTTGGCAAGGTTGTGCTCTACCAACTGAGCTATTTCCGCTTGTTACCGCTTAGCAGTAGCGTTTTCTCTCAAACGCGGTGCAAAAGTACAACAATTATCTGAACCACCAAATATATCGCGCACTTTTTGTGCAAAAATATTGTTTTATTGCTCCAAAAGCGCGGATTTTAGCCGCAAACCACGCAATCCATGGTCTGATCGTGGACTTCGACGGGCACGTGTTCCACGAGCTGGCAGGGATAGCAGAGACCTATTTTATATACGTTGCACAAAGCGGGATGGGCAAAGAAGCGGTCGTAGTAGCCTCTCCCCCGCCCCATCCGGTGGCCCGCCTTGTCGAATGCCACGCCGGGAACCACCGCGAGGTCTATCTGCTGATAGTCCGTGAAATCCGCTCCCTGCGGCTCTTCGATGTGGAAAGAGCCCTGGGACAAAAGGTCCTGCCCCTCGTAGCGCCGGAGCACAAGGTCATCCCCTTGGCAAACGGGAAGGAGCACCGTGCGCCCTTCCGAAGCAAGCTGGTCCACGAGTGCATGCGTACACACCTCGTCGGGCAGCGAATGGAAGAGCATGAGCGTTTGCGCACGTTGGAAGCGGGGATGAACCCGAAGCACCTCCAAGGCACGCCCACCCTCCGCGCTGCGCTGCTCCTGCGACATCGCCTTGAGCGCGACCCTGAGGCGTTGGCGCAGGGCCTGTTTTTCCGATTGAAGGGTCAAATCCATGGCGCGGGCAAGCATTTCTTTCTAAACTCCACGGCTTCCAGTGGCATCGTCCGTCCCGCCAGATAGAAAGGCAGCGATGCTGAACGCCACGATACGGTGGCCGGGCACACCGTGGTACAGGCAGAGAAAGGACCAAACGGGTGGAGCCATTGCGAACCGCCCGTTCCGTTCCACGCCGTAGCCTGCGGTTTTACGGGGAAAGACTTTCCCTCCTTCAGCAAGGCCAGCGCGCGCAACATGGCAGGGTCATCCGCCCCCACGTAGGCCGCCGCGGCGCTTTCGTCCAGCACATCCCCCACAATGGACGTGGTGATATAGGAGTTGAGCAGTTTTCTCGAGCGGCGAATGAGCAGGTTGCGCGGCTTCAACCCCGAAGCGGCAGCATAATTCACAAAGCCGTCCACGATACCCTTGCGCTGGAGAAACTTCAGCACCTCGTCGAGGTTCGCACATTTGTTCAGGCCCTCGCGGTTCTTGTCGACAAACTCGTAGGCATACTGATAGATATAACCATTGAAGTAAGCGTCCTTGAAATACGACGTGATGCCCGTCGTGTCGCGTGCGATGAAATAGTCCGGGTCAATGCCGCCACCTCCGTAGACCACCCTGCCGAGCTTCGTCTTGTACTGCTCCCCGCTGTGGCGCACACTGTCAGCCGAATAATACTCGCCGTGTTCAGCACGGAGCAGGAGGTCAGCCTCGTAAGCATCTTCCTCTCCCGGCTTGTAAGGTTTCTGCACGCAGCGGCCCGAGGGCGTATAATAGCGGGCCGTCGTGAGGCGGAGCATCGAACCGTCGGGAAATTCAATAGGCACTTGCACCAGCCCCTTGCCGAAAGTCCTCCGGCCCACAATCACAGCGCGGTCATTGTCCTGCATCGCCCCGGCCAGGATTTCGCTCGCCGAAGCAGAAGTCTCGTCCACCAGCACCACGAGCGGCAGGTTCTGGTAAGCCCCGCGGCCGTCGGTGCGGTACTCCCGCCGTTCCGATTTCCGGCCTTCGGTGTAGACAATCAGCGCATTCTTCGGGAGAAACTCGTTGGCGATGAGCGTGGCGGTTTCCATGTAGCCGCCAGGGTTGCCGCGAAGGTCGAGCACGAGCTGTTCAAAGCCCTCGCCCTGCAGCGAGGCAAGTGCAGCCAGAAACTCGCCGTAGGTCGTATCTCCGAAACTGTTGATGCGGATATAGCCCACGGTGGGCGTCGCCATGTAGTAAGCATCTACCGTCTTCACGGGCACGTCACCGCGCAGGATATTGAACGAGAGGAGGTTGCGGTGTCCCGCCCGTTTCACCTGCAGCCGCGCGTCCGTGCCCTTGGCCCCTTTCAGGCGTTTCATCGTGCCGTCGTTGGTAATGGAGTCGCCCACATATTTTTCGCCGTTGATGGAAACGATGCGGTCGCCCGCGAGCAGCCCCACCTTTTCCGAGGGACCGCCCTTGATTACCTTCACCACCTGGATTGTGTCGCGGAAGATGGTAAACTGCACACCGATGCCCGAAAAACTGCCCTTCAGGTCCTGCATCGACTGTTCCACATCCGAGGCTGAGATATAGGTCGAATGCGGGTCGAGTTCTTTCAGGATTTGCGGCAGGGCATCCTCCACGAGGTCCGGGATATTGACGGAGTCCACATATTGGTCATCGATGAGGTGGAAGAGGTCCATCACTTTGTTGCTCGAGTTGTTAATGATACTCAAGCGGTTGCCCGAGAAGTGATTGGTGAAGAAGCTACCCAGCAGGATGCCCACCACCACACCCACGGAGATGTATAGGGGTACGAAACTCTTTTGCTGTGACATTTAGGAATGGCAAAGAATGTTTGGAAAAATTCTGTATTATCAAAGGAACGCCTTACGGCCGGTTCTCTTCTTCCACCTCCAGTTGCTCCACTTCGATACCCGCCCGGCGCAGGAGGTCAATGCCGTCCGTGAGGCGGTAGCTGCGAGCATAGACCACCCGTCGAATGCCCGCCTGGATGATGAGCTTGGCACACTCGATGCAAGGCGCATCCGTGACATAGAGCGTAGCCCCGTCGGAATTGTTCCCCGAGCGGGCAATCTTCGTGATGGCATTGGCCTCGGCGTGAAGCACACAGGGGAGAGTCAGTCCGTCCTCCCCTTCACACACGTTCGGGAAACCCGAAGGCGTACCGTTGTAGCCATCGCTGATGATCATCTTGTCCTTCACGATCAGCGCCCCCACTTGGCGACGCGTGCAGTAGGAATTTTCCGCCCAGATTCGGGCCATGCGCAAGTAGCGGCTATCGAGGAGAGAGGTCTTGTTCATGTTGAAAAAGGAGTAAAGCAGGGTGAAAGGATGTGGAGGCGAGCCACGGAATCGCAGGCCGCGCCGAACTGTCGAGCACTTCCGCCCCGCAAGGCTTTAGTGCCGCACTCATTTCGCGGCAATGCCGTCGCGGCGGAGCAGGGCGTCGATCGACGGCGTGCGGTGACGGAATTCCGTGTACAGCTGCATGGGGCTGCGTGTGTCGCCTTTCGAGAGAATAAGTTCGCGGAAGGAGCGGGCCGTTTCGCGGTCGAAGATGCCATTCTCCTGAAAGAGGGAGAAAGCATCGGCATCGAGCACCTCGGCCCATTTGTAGCTGTAATAGCCCGCGGCGTAGCCTCCCGACATGATGTGGCCGAACTGCACCAGCATACTGGCCTCGGGAATGGTAGGCAAGAGCGCCACGGCTGCGGTCGCGCGGTCCTCGAAGGGCTTGAGCGGCCCGTCGAAATCAGCGGTGAGCGTGTAGCAGGCCATGTCGAGCAAACCAAAACTCACCTGCCGCATGCAGGCGTAGGCAGCCTGGAAAGTGCGGCTTTGGCGAATGCGCTCGATGTAGCTTTCGGGCAGCGGCTCGTCCGTTTCGTAGTGTCGGGCAAAGGTATGGAGAAAAGCGGGTTCCACCGCGAAATTTTCCATAAATTGCGAGGGGAGTTCCACGAAATCCCAGAGCACCGAAGTACCGCTGAGCGCCTCGTAGTGCGTCATGGCAAAGATGCCGTGCAGCGCATGGCCAAACTCGTGCAGGAAAGTCTCCACCTCACCCAGCGTGAGCAGCGAGGGCGTTGACGCCGTGGGGCGCGTAAAGTTCGTGTTGATGCTCACCACGGGGCGGAGCGAGACGGCAGGCGTCACGGGCTGCGAGGTGGGCAAGTCGCAATGCTCGTCGCGGTAGTTCGTCATCCATGCCCCACCCTGCTTCGTCTTTCGCGGGAAGAAGTCGGCATAGAACACGGCGAGGAAGTTGCCTTCGGCGTCAAACACGCGGTAGGCTTCCACCTCGGGGTGGTATGTGGGCAGGGACTTGTCGGGTTCAAACGTGATGCCATAGAGCTTCGTGGCCAGTCCGAACACCCCCTGCTTCACGCGGCCCAGTTCGAAATAGGGGCGCAGCATGTCGGGGTCATAGTCGAAGCGCTGCTTCTTGAGCAAACGGCTGTAGTACGAGAAGTCCCAGGGCATCAGCTTGAAATCCTCGCCTTCCGTTTCGCGGGCCAGGGCCGCCACTTCCGCCACTTCCTCCACCGCACGGGGCTTATAGCTTTCGATGAGCTGATTGAGTAAATCATACACAGCCTCAGGCGTTTCCGCCATCCTTCTCCGGAGCGCGTATTGGGCAAAGTGAGGATAACCGAGGAGGCGGGCCTTCTGTTGGCGGAGGTTGATGATTTCCTTCACCACGTCCACGTTGTTATACGCGTTGTCGTGCAAGCAGCGCGTGTGATAAGCGCGGTAGAGTTTTTCGCGCAGCGCGCGGTTGGAGGCATACATCATGAAGGGCACGAAGCTCGGCGCCTGCAGCGTGATCACCCAGCCTTTCAGTCCGCGCTGTGCCGCCTCGTGTGCGGCCGCTTCGCGTTGCATGGGGGGCAGGCCGTCGAGGTCAGCCTCGTCCTCGATGTGCAGCGTGAAACTGTGCGTTTCCTTGAGCAGGTGGTTCGAGAATTTCGCCTGTGCCTGCGCCAGCTTTCTGCTGATTTCGCGGAATTGGGCCTTGCCCTCCTCATCGAGCGTAGCGCCCGAACGTTCGAAGCCCTCGTAGGTCTTCTGGAGCAGGCGGCGGTCCTCCTCGGTGAGGTCGGCGGGCGGATTGTCGTAGACCTCCTTCACGCGGGCGAAGAGGTCCGGGCGTAGCAGGATGCGGTTGCCGTGGTCCGAAAGCACCGGGGCCATTTCTTCCACCAGTTCGGTCAGCGCATCGTTGGTTTCGGCACTCTCGAGGTTGTACATCACCCCACTGGCGCGCCCCAGCAGACCGCCTGCGCGGCTCAGGGCCACGATGGTGTTTTCAAACGTAGGCGCGTCGGGGTTTGCAACGATTTGGTCCACTTCGGCCAGTTCTTCCTCCATGGCCTTGTGGAGCACTGCGCGCAGGTAGCGCTCAGGAGTTTCTTCAAAGTGCTGGAGGTGAAACCCTTCCTTGAGGGCCGACTGCCAAGCTTCGTCAGTGAGAAGCTGCGCTGCTATAAATATTTTCATGTTGCGGAAAAGTCTTTTGTATGAGGGGGCACCAAACGGTTCGGGCTACATTTTGAGCCACTGGAGAATTTTTTCTATTTCGGCGAACTTTTGTCCTTCGTTCAGTGCGAGATAAACTTTATAGAGGAGCGGCGCCCATCGTTTCTGGAGATTGGGAGCCAGTGTGCGATAGGTTTCCAGACTGGTTTCCGCCTCGCGGTAGTAAGCCTGCTGTTTGTTCAGCGCCTTGGAGTAAGCCTTGCTGAGCGCATTGGCGGGCAGCTGCACCTCCACGGCCTTGCCCACGTACGAAGCACCTATATAATAATGTGCCTCCACGTTGGCCGAGTCCACAGCGAGCAGTTCCTGTCCCGCCCGGATGCACGCGTCGAGTTGCGCCGTATTCAGGTAAGCCATACACTGGGCCAAGCGGGCAGAGACGCTGGCCGAATCCTGCTGCAGGAGTTCTCCCGAGATGGCCAGCACGGCCGCATAGTCGTGGCGCTGCGCGTAGAGGTCAGCCAGCCGGGTGAAGAAAATGGTCTGTGCGGGATAGCTTTCAAATCCCTCGTGCAGCCACTGGTGGTAGCGCGCCGTGTCGCCTTCGGCTTCAGCCGTGTAGACGAGGCTTTCCACGATAAGTGGCCGCGAAGCCGAATCCGTGAGGGCATCCGCCTCGTAGCGGTGTACCTCGG
>CAMGGA010000099.1 GCA_946055515.1 uncultured Bacteroidales bacterium | reverse complement strand
CACATCACCTTCATGAACAACGGCCACGTGCTGAAGGACATGGGCGACGGCAATGCGGCACAACACGTGGAGCACACCCACACGGTGCTCGATCCGAGCCAGACGTGGACCATCTTCCGCCTGAGCGACCTCGAAGTGACGCCCCACGCCACGGAAGCCCACATCGGCGACGTGTTCATCCGCAGCGGACTCGGCAACTACCTCATCTACGACGCCACGCTCGGCATGCTCAAGACGGTGGCCAACGTGACCGCCATCGACAAGGCGGCACTCACCTTCCGCATCGTCGAAAACGACAGCCGACGCGACTGCTGGCAGCTGCAGCTGCCCAACCAGAACAACCAGATGCTGCAATACGCCGACAGCAGCACGGTGAGCGGCGTGACTTACACCAACCCCATCGTACTGGCGGGGGACAGCGTAAACAACAGATACCTGCGCTTCGAACCGCTCAGCATCTTCCCCGAATTTGCCACCGAAACGAGCGGCGTGTGGCGCTTCGTGCGCTTCATCCGCCGCACGAACCAGGAGTTTCTCACCTCGACCGAAGCAAAACCCAACCAGGGCACCATCACCTCCACGCCCGACCGGCGCTACTCGGCCTGGCGCATCATCGGCTCCGAGCAGGACTTCGTGCTGAAGAACGGCAACGACACCTACCTCAAGGTGCTCGGCGACAACACGGTGAGCCTCACCACAAACAAGGCCGAGGCCAGCAGCCTCTCGCTGCACGTAGACCCCTATACGCTCCATGAAACGGAGCTGGACTTCATCGTGAGCGTAAACAACGGGAAGACGGACAGTGAAGGCCATGCCGAGCTGAACCTCAAGTACGAGGAAGGCATCCTCAAGACGGCAGCCTGGCCCAAGGCGGCCAACTACGCCGACTATGGCCTGAACTTCAACCTCCAGGTGACGCCGGAGTATTCCGACGCGACGCACACGACTTTCTACCAAATCCGTTTCCCCAACACCACGGGGCCGCTCTACCTCAGCGACGGCTACGAGAAGGAACTGGACGCCTACGGCGAAACCCTCATCAGCGGCTTCAACGGCCAGCTCTGGAAATTCGTGGGCGACAAGGACCACACCCTGCTCCAAAGCCGCAACGGACACTACCTCACCTGGAACGCCACGGACGAAACCTTCGACCTCACCGCCGACAAGGCCCTCGCCGCCTCGTTCAACATGCGCAAGGCCGACGGCACACACGACTACCCCGCGGGCTACTTCGAGCTCACGGGCGGGGCCGACGCGGCCTGGCTCGGCAAGTTCCTCACGCTGAAGCTCGGCAGCGACGGCGCCACCTACCACGCCACGCTGACCGACGAGGCCACCGCGACCAATACCGAACTGACCTACGCCATCGAATCCCAGCCGAACCTCGGCGAGGACTACACGGCCTACCGCATCCGCCCAAAGCGCTCCTGGTTCGTGAAGGAGGTAAACGATGACAAACCGGCCCACCCGCTCCGCGGCTTCATCACAGCCGAAGATCCCGCGCAGCCCGGCGAAAAGTACGGTTTCTCGCAAAATCCCTATACGGGCCAGACCGAACAGACCGCCAACACCTACGAGGTGGTGCGCTACATGAAGCAGGGAACGCAGCGCGACATCAACCTCCCCATGGCCCAGCAGAGCTCGCACAAAAACCGCATCACGGCCTACCAGCGCTGGTACAACTACAAGACCGGCGAGACCATCGACCCCACCCGCGTCATCCTCGGCGACACCGAGGGCGGAGGTGGCACGCTGAGCCGCCGCAACTACGCCAACGGCCTCGTGATGGGCAACATCCTGAAGCTGAACGGACAAAACGGCGGCAGCTACATCGTGGACCACTTCACCTTCAAGATGCCCAAGCAGACTACCTCCGACTTCGAATACATCGTGGGACTGGACGCCTCTGCCTTCACCGACTTTGTGGACTACTACGGCGAGAACGGCAACATGCCCTTCTCGGGGGTACCCACCGGCTCCCTACAAATTCCCGAGAAGCAGGACCTCGTGGAACCCACACTTTCCACGCGCTGCAAATTCATCATCCGCGACGCCCGGCAGATTGCGGAAAAGCTCATGGCCTGCACCGAGGGAAGCGACAACTGGCTCGAGACCTACGAGTTCCACGTGCCGGCCAAGAAGCGTTCGCCAAGAAATTACACATACTACTACAGCACCCTGCCGCTCAGCAACACGCTGGAGAACTACTGGTTCTACACCGACCCCAACGACGAGAGCACGCTGACGAACATCACTTCCTACGACCACATCCGCTTCAAGTTGATCGACAACGAAGCCGGACTCGAAGGCTTCGGCATCAAAGACTGGCCCGTGGCAGGCACGAGCAAAGCCACGGACAACATCGGAGGCAAGCGCTTCATGCGCTACCTCTACAAGGGCGAGAAAGACAATCACGGCTATGCGGCATGCACCCCGGGCACCAAGGCGGTCATCGGCGTCTACGCCCGCGCCAACGGTACGGCGGGTGAGGCAGGCTCGGGCGACGTGCTCTACCAGCTGGCCAAGTTCACGCTCTACTTCGACGACATCTCCGAGCCCCGCCCCTACACCGAAATCATCGGCCGCACCGCCGATGACAAATACAAGAGCGGACGCTCGCCCGAATACCTCTACAAGACCGTGGGCGAACCCATCGCGGCCATCAATTTCGAGGGCGACGACCCCTTCGTGCCCTTCGTCACGCCGCCCGTGGGCACCAACACGGTGCTGAAAAACGACAACTGCCAAGGCCAGCCCGCACTCACCCTGGCCAACACCTACCGCTACCCGCTCCAATTCGACCGCAGCGCCTACAGCTTCCTGCCCATCGGCGGCGACTTCGGCGGCACGGGCCAGACCGACGAAAACAGCTGGGGAACCTACACCATTGCCCACCACTTGCGCATGGGCTCGTGGGGCACACAAAACCTGTTCCGCCCCGTCAAGAGCTACTACCGCGACGCCTACGACGCCCTGCCCGAAAGCTACGACGGCAACGCCGCCTTCATGTACATCGACGCCTCCGACCTTCCCGGCCAGATTGCCCGCCTCAACTTCAACGCCAACCTCTGTGCGGGCTCCCGCCTCTACGTCTCGGCCTGGCTCGCGAGCCCCGCGGCCAATGTGGCTCCCGCCAACGTCATCTTCCGCGTCATAGGCCATACCTCGACCCACAGCGAGGAAGACCAGCCCGAAACCATCTACACCTTCGCCCCCGGCCCCATCTTCGGCACTTCCCGCACAAGCAACGGCTCGCTCCTCTCCGCTGCTGCCGGGGAGAACGGCATTTGGCAACAGGTATTCTTCTACTTCACCAACAACTCCACCACGAAGTTCGTGAACTACTCCCTCCTGGTGGACAACGCCTGCATCAGTACCGACGGCGGCGACATCCTCATCGACGACATCGAGGTGTTCACCACCAAGCCCGAAGTGGAAGTGGAGGAAACCACCCCCGTCTGCGGCACAGAAGTGACGCTGACCAAGATGATTGCCGACTTCGACGACTTCATCGGTTCGCTCGGCCTCACCGAAAACGTGGTGCCCACTTCGGGCTATCCGCGCATCTGGTACTGCCTCGTGGATAAGGAGGGCTACGACGCCGGGCTCGAAGCGCTCCGCGCCGGCAAGTCCGCCGAGGACATCACGCCCGAAGAGATGCAGACGCTTTTCGACAAATACCTCGTGGGCAACCCGCGCAGCTCTGACCCCTCGGACATGGCTTTCCGCAGCGTGCAGGTGCGCACGAAATTCGACTCCATCCCCGTCTTCAACTACCAGGACGTGCTCACCACCACGGGCAGCATGCTGAGCCGCGAAACGGTCACCAACGCCGAAGGCGAAACCGTGCGCAAGCTCGTCATCTCGGACCGCATCAGCAGCGAGAACCTCCTGCCCAAGCATGCCTACTACATCGTGTTCGTGCCGCGCTACGGCGACGACCCCGTGACGCCCGAGAACTCCGCCGCAGAATTCCAGATGGGCACGAGCTGCTGCATCCTGAGCAGTTTCAAGACCACCTCGGCCGTGCAGATCTACAGCAACACCATCGGCAACGAAAACGACGACGACGTGATGAAGGTGTGCGCGGGGCAGAACGTGAACCTCACCGTGAAGCTCCAGGGCATCAACGCGGGCAGCGGCGCCACCACCGAACGCCTCATCTACTACGACTGGTGGCTCGACTTCAACGGCGGCCCCTTCGAAAAAATCTACATCAACACCGACGGCTCGCTCGCCGAAATCGACCCCGCCGATGCCACCGCCGAACAGGTGAGCCTCCGCGAAGCACTCAACGCCCTCCGGCAGTACTACCCCGAAGCCATCTCCGTGCAGGGCCTCACTCCCGCCAGCCACCCCGACAAGCCCTACGCGCTGACGCAGCAGATGCTCACGGGCATCGCCAACGCGTGCCAACCGACCCTCTCCGGCCCGCACCTCATGCTCCACAGCACCTCCGTGAACGTGCAGATGCCGAAGGACCTGGACGACGAAATCCGCTCCGTGACCGTCATCCCCATCGAATATACCGATGCCAACGTGGTCTACTGCTTCGAGCCGCAGCGCATTGGCCTGAAGATGGAGAAGAGCGCGCCCGACATGGTGAGCGGCCTCTACGACCACACTTACCCCGAGGGCTATGCCAATGCCCCCATCCGCTCCACGCTGGCACGCATCGCCCCCGTCAAGGCAGCCGAAGCCACGCCCGGCACGCAGCCCGCCCACCTGCTCCGCGTGCCGCTCCGCATCGTGAAGACGGTGAGCGCGGACGCCGACAAACTCATTCCTTCGCTCCAGGCCGGCACCTATTGCCCCGTGTACCTCTCGGGCACGAACGACCCGGCCTGCACGGTCTACACGACCAACGAACAGGGCGAAATGTTCATGCGCGAAATCGGCCGCGTCGTCACAATGCAAGCCCCGACGGAAGGCAGCACCGACCGCTACACCGACATCTACTTCTACCACGACTTCACCCCGCGCGAAGGCTACACCTACGCCGTGCGCATCGACTACGAGGAAGGCTTCCCCGACGGGCACACGAAGACCGACGAGGAGAACACCGTGTGCCAGGGCTCCATCGTGTTTGACCTGAAAGTGGTGCCCGAATACCTCGTGTGGACGGGCCACGCGGGCAACTCGGACTGGAGCAACGACGCGAACTGGAAACGGGCCTCGCGCAGCGAACGCCAGCTCGGTGCCGCCGACGATTACGCCGACACGGACAACACCGCCACCGACCCCGCGCTGCTCCAGACGGACAACGGCTTCGTGCCCCTCGAGGACTGCAATGTCATCGTGGCTCCCGCCGACTGCCAGCCCGCTCTCAACGCCACGCTCAACGAGGCCACGGCTTCGGCCCAGATTGCCCACGAACTGGTGATGGAGGTGCCCCGGGTGGGCACGAAGGAAACCTCGGGCGTAGCGTTCTACACAAACACCTGCCGGGACATCGTGCTGAAGGCAGGCAGCGAGCTCGTCCATGCCGAACGGCTCGGCTACCACAAAGCCTGGATGGAATACGACCTCGCCGCGGGCCGCTGGTACACGCTCGGCACGCCCATCCAGGGCGTGGTGGCGGGCGACTGGTATGCCCCCACCCTGGGCGGCCGCCAGCTCTCCCCCTTCTTCCGCGACATCACCTTCACCCCAGCCCTCCACAACCGCTTCGCCCCTGCCGTGTACCAGCGCGGATGGGACAAGGGGACGGCGACGGTGTACTATCTTTCGGCACTGAACAACGCGCCTTCTGCCGAGGTCAAGGACAAGGATGTGGCCATCGCCGCCGACTGGAGCGCCACGTTCAACGATGTCACCGTACCCTACGGCGCAGGGGGCTTCTCACTGAAGACCCACACGCAGGGCACCAAGACGGAGGGCGGCACGAAACAGACGTACAACTACAGCAACCTGCTCTTCCGTGTGCCGAAGGAGGACACTTCCTACAACTACTACGA
>CAMGGA010000098.1 GCA_946055515.1 uncultured Bacteroidales bacterium | reverse complement strand
CACGAACATCAAGGGACTGCTCAACCTCACGCGCTTCGTGGTGCCGGGCATGGTGAAACGCAACCGCGGACACGTCATCAACATCGGTTCGGTGGCCGGCGACGCAGCCTACGGCGGCGGCAACGTCTACTGCGCCACCAAGAGTGCGGTGAAGACCATCACCGACGGCCTGCGCATCGACGTGGCCCACACCAAGGTGCGCGTGACGAACGTGAAGCCCGGACTGGTGGAAACCCACTTCTCGAACGTGCGCTTCCACGGCGATGATGCCCGCGCCGACAACGTGTACCGCGGCATCCAGCCGCTCACGGGCGACGACATCGCCGACGTGGTCTTCTATGCCGCCTCTGCCCCCGAACACGTGCAGATTGCCGAGGTGCTCGTGCTGGCCACACACCAGGCCAACGGCACGGTGATCCACCGCGAGGCGTAGGCCACATCGCTGCCCGACACAACGACAAACTGACTTTTTCCACACTTCACACGCCTACACGCTGATGAACAAATTCAAAATGGGCGGACAGTCGCCCATCACCTTCGACCGCTTCATCCGCGGCGCCATCGGACTGGCCGTCCTGGTGGGCACGGGCCTGCTCATCTACCATTTGAGCACTGTGCTCATCCCCTTCTTCGTGGCCTGGATGGCCGCCTACCTCCTCTACCCCATCGTGCGCTTCCTGCAGCAACGCTGCCACGTGCGCAACCGACTGGTGGCCATCGCGCTGACGCTCTTGCTGACCTGCGGCACGCTGGCGGGATTTTTCTACATCATCGTGCCCCCGATGCTGAACGAAATCGCCCACCTCAAGGACGTGGCCCTCAACTACCTGCAGCAGGGAGCGGACAGTTCGGCCATCCCGAAGTATGTGCAGGACTACCTGCAACAGCACGCCAACGAGTACCAGGTGGAGAACCTGCTGCGCGAAAAGGACTTCATGGCCGCCGTGAAGGCCACCGTGCCGAAAGTGTGGGAGGTGCTCTGGAGCACGGCGGGCCTCATCTTCAACATCGTGGCCTCGCTCATCGGCCTGCTCTACTTGCTCTTCCTGCTGACGGACTACGAACGCTACGCCAACCGCTGGATTACCTTCGTACCGCGCCACCGCCGCCGCTTTGCCGCGCAGCTCGTGGCCGACATCGAACACGGCATGGCGGGCTACTTCCGCGGACAGGCCCTCGTGGCGCTGAGCAACTGCGTGATGTTCTCCATCGGCTTCTACCTCATCGGCTTCCCGATGCCCGTGGGACTGGGTTGCCTCATCGGCGTCATCAGTTTTGTGCCCTACCTCCAGGTCGTGGGCTTCCTCCCCGCGGCCCTGCTGGCCCTGCTGAAGGCGGCCGAGACGGGACAGAACTTCTGGTGGCTCATGCTGCTCGTAGTCGCGGTCTACCTGGTGGTACAAATCCTGCAGGACACGATTTTCACGCCGCGCATCATGGGCAAGATCATGGGCCTTCCCCCCGCCATCATCCTGCTGGCGCTCTCGGTCTGGGGCTACGCCCTGGGCATCATCGGCCTCATCCTGGCCCTGCCCGTGACCACGCTTTTCATATCGTACTACAGGCGCTACGTCATCGGTGAAGAGCATCCCGCCGACTCCCGCCTCGACCCCGAGACGGTGGCCGTGGAACGCGAAGCGGGCATCTACGTGGAGAAGCCACTCACGCCCGAGCCGCCTGCTCCCGCCGACACGCCCTCGCCCAGCGCCTGGGGCTGCAAACCGCCCTGCGGGGCAGCCGAAACGCCCGCGGAAGGCCCGGAAAACGAGAAAAAGCCCTCAAATGGCAAAAAAACCGAGGAATAATTTGGGCAGTTCGACAGAAAGCCCTACTTTTGCACCGCTTAACAGCAAAACCAAGGTTTGATTCGCTAGCTCAGCTGGTAGAGCACAACACTTTTAATGTTGGGGTCTTGGGTTCGAACCCCAAGCGAATCACACGAACGCCACACGCAGGGAAACCGCGGGTGGCGTTCTCTTTTTGTGCAGGGAAAAGAAAGGCAGCAAACTCTGTGGCGCTTTTGCTGCCAACATAAACGAAGAAATGCGTACTTTTGCGCCGCAAAACTGCAATACCCTTTTCAAATGATAGACATTTTCATTCTCGTACTGATAGTGTGGGCCGCCTTCAGCGGATGGCGCCACGGCTTCGTGAAAGAAGTGATTTCGACAGTGGGCTTCCTGGCCGGTCTGCTCATCGCCGCCACCTGCTACGGCGCATTCGGCGAATACCTGGCCGTGAACGGCAGCGAATCGAACATGTTCACCAGCGTGGTGGCCTTCTTCCTCCTTTGGATCGTGGTGCCCATCGTGCTCGGACTGGTGGCCAACGTGCTGACCCAGGCGCTGAAGGGCATGAAGCTCGGCACGCCCAACTCCATCCTCGGCGCGGCGGTCAGCGTGGCGAAGTATTTCATCCTCGTGAGCTGTGTGCTCAACGTGATGGACGCACTCCACATCATGAACGAGGACAAGCGCGAAAGTTCGCGCCTCTACGCCCCCGTGACGGGCGCCCTGCAACTCTTCTTCCCCACCGACTCCACCGCCGCGGCCTCCTTCGACGAAGGGGAACTGAAGGCCGACACGGTGTGGATCGACATGCAGCCCAAAAACGAAGCTACCCAAGACCATGAATAAGACGCAACCCAACGGGACAGCCCCGGCCGACACCGCCCCCGCAGTGGAGAGCAATGCCTACGTGAAGGGCCTCACCGAAAAGCAATATGAATATGGGTTCACCACCGATATTCACACCGACATCATCGACCGCGGACTGAACGAGGACGTGGTGCGGCTCATCTCCGAAAAGAAGGGGGAGCCGGGCTGGCTCCTGGACTTCCGCCTGAAAGCCTTCCGCCACTGGCTCACGCTCGAACAGCCCGACTGGGCACACGTGAACCTGCCCGCCATCGACTACCAGGCTATCTCCTACTATGCCGACCCCACCAAGAAGCAACGCGACGAGGGAAAGAAGGAAATCGACCCCGAGCTGATGAAGACGTTCGACAAGCTGGGCATTCCGCTCGAGGAACGCATGGCACTGGCCGGCGTGGCCGTGGACGCCGTGATGGACTCGGTGAGCGTGAAAACGACCTTCAAGGAGAAGCTCCAGGAGAAGGGCATCATCTTCTGCTCCATCAGCGAGGCGGTGCGCGAGAACCCCGAACTGGTGCGCAAGTACCTCGGCTCGGTGGTGCCCTACCGCGACAACTATTTCGCGGCCCTCAACAGTGCGGTCTTCTCGGACGGCTCGTTTGTCTACATCCCGAAAGGGGTGCGCTGCCCCATGGAACTCTCCACCTACTTCCGCATCAACGCGCAGGGAACGGGACAGTTCGAACGCACGCTCATCGTCTGTGACGACGGGGGCTACGTGAGCTACCTCGAGGGCTGCACGGCACCGATGCGCGACGAGAACCAGCTGCACGCGGCCATCGTGGAAATCGTGGTGAACACGGATGCGGAGGTGAAGTACAGCACGGTGCAGAACTGGTACCCCGGCGACCGCGAAGGACGCGGCGGCGTGTACAACCTGGTGACGAAACGCGGACAGCTCCGCGGGGCACGCTCGAAACTCTCATGGACGCAGGTGGAGACGGGCTCGGCCATCACGTGGAAATACCCCTCGTGCGTGCTCATGGGGGCGGGTTCGCAGGCGGAGTTCTACTCGGTGGCGGTGACGAACAACCACCAGGAGGCCGACACGGGCACAAAAATGATACACATCGGGCCGGACACGCGCAGCACCATCATCTCGAAGGGCATCTCGGCGGGGAAGAGCCAAAATTCCTACCGCGGACTCGTCAAAGTGGGCTCGAAGGCGACAGGGGCGCGCAACTATTCTTCGTGCGACTCCCTGCTGCTCGGCTCGCACTGCGGGGCACACACTTTCCCCTACATCGACGTGGCCAACCCCGACGCTACGGTGGAACACGAGGCCACGACGTCGCGCATCTCGGAAGACCAGCTCCTCTACTGCAACCAGCGCGGCATTCCCACGGAGGACGCCGTGTCGCTCATCGTGGGCGGCTATGCCCGCGACGTCATCAACAAGCTCCCGATGGAGTTTGCCGTGGAGGCGCAGAAGCTCCTGAGCGTTTCGCTGGAAGGAAGCGTGGGATGAGGGTGGGAGCGGCAGGCACAACGTACCCCCTCTTCCCGACAATCCGACTATTTCACAAACAAAGACAGCCTCATAGCCACAGCCAGCCAAGCGGACTTCTTCGGAGGGCCCTTGGCTGGTTCTGTTTGGGTAGAGGGTGAGCCTGAAAGGTCTGATTTACTGCAAAAGAGAATGAGATTACATATCCATTACCCCTAACATACAATTCATGGAAAACAACATACAATTAGCCACATACTTCGTACAAGACATTCGCCGTATCGTGGAAGACGGTAGGCAAAGGGCCTATTTGCAGGTTAGCCATACAATGATTGAAACCTACTGGAACATTGGACAGCGTATTGTGGAAGAGGAGCAAAACGGCAAGCAAAGAGCAGAATACGGAAGCAAGCTCATTGACGAGTTGGCCAAAATACTCACCCACGACTTCGGCAGTGGATTCTCGGCAAGATATTTGCGTTCCTTCCGCAAATTCTATCTTTTAATTCCCGACATTGAGATTTGGAAATCGCGATTTCCAAATCTTCTTTGGACGCACATCTACCGCACCCTACGTGTAGCAGATGCCACAGCTGCCAGATGGGAAGAAGAAAAGAAATATCTAAAAAATGTCATACGCGGTTTGCAAGTTCAAATACAACTTTGTACCTTTGCTTCGCATTTGTGGCATTTTCACAACAGTTTGCCCAAAAGCCCTAATCTCAAGTTCTGATATCTCATGGAGACGTTCTACATTTCACACGCCTATCTGATGGAACACTTCCACGCTCCTGTGCGCCGGTCGCTCATGGACACCATCGACTGGAGTTACCGTCTGATCGGCATCAAAGGCCCGCGCGGTGTCGGACGCACCTCGTTCCTCCTCCAGTATGCCAAAGAGAACTTTGACGTACAACTGCGCCAGTGTTTGTACATCAACCTCAACAGCTTCTACTTCCAGGCCCACGGCATCGTGGACTTCGCGGGACGCTTCGTTGAGGAGGGAGGACAGGTGTTGCTCATCGACCAGGCGTTCAAGCTGCCCGACTGGCGCGAGCAGCTCGTGGAATGTTACCACAAGTATCCATATCTCCGCATCGTCTACACGACGACTTCCGTGAACCCCGGCGAAGACGACGACAGCACTGAACTTTCCTCGCTGAGCCGCACTTACGTGCTGCACGGGTTCTCGTTCCGCGAATATATCAATCTCGAGACCAACGAGAATTTCGAGGCTTACACCTTTGACCAACTGCTCGGCAACCACGAGCACATCCTGCGCACAATCCTGCCCAAAGTGCATCCCTGGCACTATTTCCAGGACTATCTCCAGCATGGCTACTACCCCTTCTTCCTCGAGAACCACAACTTCACCGAGGCGCTCCTGAAGGCGATGAACAACATGATCGAGGTGGACCTCCTGCTCAACAAGCAGATTGAGCTGAAATACCTCTCGCGCATCAAGAAACTGCTCTACCTCCTGGCCATCGGCGACCCTTCGGCACCGAACGTGAGCAAGCTGGCGCAGGAAATCGGCACTTCGCGTGCCACGGTGATGAACTACCTGAAGTATCTCGAGGAAACGCGCCTCATCAACATGGTCCACCGCGAAGGGGAAACGTTCCCCAAGAAACCGGCTGCCATCTACCTCCACGACGCGAACCTGATGTATGCGCTCTACGAGAAGGGCATGTCGGAACAGAATATCATGGAGACGTACTTCGTGAACTGCCTGTGGCGGCACCACGTGGTGAACAAGGGTCACCGCAGCGGGATGTTCCGCATCAACAACACGACGAACATCTGCGTCTGCGACAAGTCGCGCCGCGTACGCACCACGGCCGACACGGTCTACGTGAAATACA
>CAMGGA010000097.1 GCA_946055515.1 uncultured Bacteroidales bacterium | reverse complement strand
ATGGCCAGACTTGGGAACGCTTGCCCGACCTCCCGGGCACCGCCCGCCTCCAGCCCGTGGCAGCCGTGCAGCAGACGGGCACCGGTCCGCGCTTCTACCTCTTGGGCGGCTTCTCACCCGCTTCCGAAGGGCAGCGCGGCGTGGCCCACAGTTCGGGCCTTGCCTACGACCCCGCCAAGAAAAGCTGGCAGGGCGTGGCCGACATCCGACCGCACGGAAGCGCCGAACCCATGGCGCTCGTGGGTGCTGCGGCTGTGACCTCGGGATGTGCCCACATTGTCTGTGTGGGCGGGGTGAACAAGGCTGTCTTTGAGCAGGCCCTCAACGCACCCTTCCAGCCGGAGGGCACCGTGGATGCAGCGTTCACTACCGACTATCTGAAGCACCCCGCCGCATGGTACAGATTCAACGAAGAACTCCTCATCTACCACACCGTCACCGACACCTGGGTAGCCGAGAGCCGTTCGCCCCTCCTCGCCCGTGCCGGTGCAGGACTGGTCGATGTGGGCGGCGCGTGGCTCGTGATAGACGGCGAAGAGAAGCCCGGCGTGCGTGCGGCCGACGTGACCGAAGTGAAGATGACCAAGCGCACCGACTTTGGCCTTGCCAACTGGATTGTGCTCGTGGCCTACCTCCTCGGCATGGTGGCCCTGGGCTACTACTTCATGCGCCGCGAGCGTGGGGCAGACGATTTCTTCAAGGGCGGCGGACGCATCCCCTGGTGGGCGGCGGGCATCTCCATCTACGCCACGATGCTCAGCGCCATCACCTACATGGCCTATCCCGCCAAGGCTTACGCCACCGACTGGACCTACTACCCGATGCTCGTCACTATCCTCCTGGTGTCCTTCCCCGTAATCCGCTACTACCTCCCCTTCTTCCGTAGGCTCAACGTGACGAGTGCCTACGAATACCTCGAGCGCCGCTTCAATGCCGCCACGCGGCTCATGGCCTCGGCCCTCTTCATCGTCTTCATGGTGGCCCGCATGGCCCTCGTGCTCTACCTGCCCTCCCTCGCCCTCACCGCCGTGACGGGCATTGACCTCTACATCTGCATCGTGTTGATGGCCGTTGTCACCATTCTCTACTGCACGATGGGCGGCGTGGAGGCCGTGGTGTGGGGCGACGTGGTGCAAGGCTTCATCCTTGTGGGCGGCGCCATCTTTGCCGTGGCCTACCTCGTGCTGGGCACCGAGGGCGGCGTGAGCGGCTTTGTGGACCTGGGAGAGGCAGCCGGGAAGTTCCGCCTCTTCGACTGGAGCTGGGACTACCGCTCGGCCACCTTCTGGGTAATCATCCTCGGCGGCATGGCCAACAACCTCATTTCCTACACCTCCGACCAGACCGTCATCCAGCGCTACCTCACCACCAAGGACGAACGCAGTGCACGCCGGAGCATCCTCATGAACGGCATCATGAGCGTGGGCGTCTCCATCGCCTTCTTCGCCATCGGCGCGGGCCTCTACACCTTCTACAAGACCCACCCCGCCGACCTCGACTTCACCATGGCCAAGGCCGACACCATCTTCCCCTTCTTCATGATGAGCCAGCTCCCGCAGGGCTTCGCCGGACTCCTGATTGCAGCCATCTTTGCCGCTACGATGAGTACGATTTCGTCCAACATCAACTCCGTGGCCACCGCCTTCAGCGTGGACTTCTACCGCCGCTGGAAACCTGGGGCCACCGACCGCCAGACCCTCAGCGTGGCGCGCCGCACCTGTCTTGTGGCCGGTCTGCTCGGCATGGGCATTGCCCTGCTCATGGCCACGTGGGAAATCCTTTCGCTGCTCGACTTCTTCCAGGAAATCCTCGGACTCCTCTCGAGCGGACTGGGCGGCCTCTTCCTGATGGGCATCTTCTTCCCCCGCATTGGCGGACGTGCCGCCTTGGTCGGCTTCGTGGCCGGCGTGGCAGCCGTGTTCCTCGTGCGGGCCTTCACCCCCACGAGCTTCCTGCTCTACGGCTTCATCGGCATGGCCGTTTCGGTAGGCGTGGCGCTGCTGTGCTCCTTCGTGCCCAGCGAAGAGAAGAACCTGGCCGGGCTCACGTGGCAAACGCTGGACGGCAAGGAGGAAAAATAAGGCAAGTTCCTATACCTATTTATATATATATATAAGCAAACCGAACAATGAAATACGATTTCAAACAACTCGCCGCCCAATACAAGAGCGAACTCCTCGACAAGGTCATCCCCTTCTGGCTCGAAAAGTCGCAGGACAAGGAGTTTGGCGGCTACTTCACCTGCCTCGACCGCGACGGCAGCGTCTACGACACCGACAAGTTCATCTGGCTCCAGGGCCGCGAAGTGTGGATGTTCGCCACGCTCTACAACAAGGTAGAGAAACGGCAGGAGTGGCTCGACTGTGCCGTGCAGGGCGCAGAGTTTCTCAAGAAGTATGGCCACGACGGCCAGCTCAACTGGTACTTTGCCCTCGACCGCGAAGGCCATCCCCTCGTGGAGCCCTACAACATCTTCTCCTACACCTTCGCCGTGATAGCCTTCGGGCAGCTCGCCCTCGCCACGGGCCACAAGGAGTATGCCGACATTGCCCGCCGCACCTTCGACATCGTGCTCTCCAAGGTCGACAACCCCAAGGGCCGCTGGAACAAGGCCGCCCAGGGTGCCCGCTCGCTGAAGTCCTTCGCCCTGCCCATGATACTCTGCAACGTCGCCCTCGAAATCGAGCCCCTCCTCGAGCCCGACTTCCTCCAGCGCACCATCGACACCTGCATACACGAGGTGATGGACGTGTTTTACCGCCCCGAGCTCGGCCTCATTGTCGAGCACCTCGGCACCGACGGCCAGCTCGTGGACAGCTTCGACGGCCGCCTGCTCAATCCCGGCCACGCCATCGAAGCCATGTGGTTCATCATGGACCTCGGCAAGCGCCTGGGCCGCCAGGACCTCATCGCGAAAGCCGTGGAGATAGCGCTGTGCGAAGCCGAATACGGTTGGGACAAGGAGCACGGCGGCATCTACTACTTCATGGACCGCCTGGGCCGCCCCTGCCAGCAGCTCGAATGGGACCAGAAACTCTGGTGGGTACACATCGAAACCCTCATCGCCATGCTGAAGGGCTACCGCCTCACGGGCGACAAGCGCTGCCTCGAATGGTTCGTTCGCGTCCACGACTACGTGTGGACCCACTTCGTAGACCCCGCCTACCCCGAGTGGTACGGCTACCTCAACCGCCGCGGCGAAGTGCTCCTCCCCTTGAAGGGCGGCAAGTGGAAAGGCTGCTTCCACGTGCCCCGCGGCCTCTTCCAGTGCTGGCAGGTGCTCGAAGAACTGGCAGCTGCTGAACAGTAAGCATAAATATATACAGCGGCAGGATGGTCTTGTACACGCCATCCTGCCGCTGTCGGATAGGGAAACGAAAAACTACTCCGCTTCGCCAGCGTTATCCAGCGACTACTTCACGCCCAGCTTTTCGCGGATGTCGTGCAAGCTGCGCCTGAGGTAGACCGTCACGCCGAAGATGCTGCCTGCGTAGACGAAGCACTGCGCCATGTAGTAGAGCACGCTGTCTGCCACCTCGCCGTCATCTCCGAGGAAGAAGCTGAGATAGGTCAGCACCATGCCGCTCAGCAGCACCACGCCTGCCGAAGCCTCCGCAAGCCAATTCTTTGAAACATTCTCTTTCATATTTGTGTACAGTGAAATAGGTGTAAATTACATAACATTTGTAACGCTCCGCATGAAAACAAAACCGGCAGTCCGCCAACTCGACGGACTGCCGGAAAACCTTCACTCAGAAACAGAAGCATGAACCATTGAAAACAGTGTTTGAACGCGCGAAAGCGCGTTATATCGTCATTTCCTCTATTCAGATTTCAGGCGGTTGCCTCCGCGGTTACACACCAGAGGGAGGCGTTACCTTCGGTGTCTTGTACGGCTGGAAGTTCAGCGCGGCGGGCTGGAGGCGCAGGGCCATCGTGCCGCTCTGCGTGAAGCGGCAGCGCACGCGGCGGATGAGCGTGGAATCGGCCTTGCCCGGTTCGGTCGTGCCCAAGCTGGAGATGGTCGGGCGGAACGAGCCGAGGTCGCCGAGGCGCACCGCCTGGCCGGCAGCGAGGTGCTGGAGGATGGACGTTTCGAGCGCGTCGAGACACGCCTTGATGTCCGAAGACGTCAGCGTACACGTCTTTTCGATTTCCTCGATGATCTGCTTACGGTAGATGGGCGTAGCCGGCGAGATTTGAATGTAATACTTCATGGCACCCGTACGGGGGTTCTTTTTGGGGCGGACAATGTACTGAATCATACCGAAAAGTGTAAATAAAAGGTTAAACATGGGGCTTTTCAGCCCATTTTTTGAAGTAGGCGAGGTGCTCCGTTTTGGGGCCCTTTTTCGCCTCTTTGACTACAAAAATAGGCACTTTTTCGCGAAAAAACAAGCAAAAAGGGGTCAAATTCGCGTAAACTTACTCTTTACACTGCAAAACGCGGCCGTGCGCGACCGCCACTGCGGTTTCCGCTGAAAGTCAGGCAGTTTGTCGGCTCGGAGAGCCGACTTGTGCCGACAAGGAGCGTTACAGTCGTTACAGAAGTTCCTGTGCTTTTGCGTTTTTGCGGGAGGAGAAGCCCTTAGATTAACTATTATTATTATTATATATATATATATAATATATATTACAGGTTTTCCCCCTCTCCAAATCTGGAAAAGCAGGCAGGCTGTGATGTAACGGTAACGTTTGTAACGTATGTAACGCATTTTCGAGGGGGTAGTGAGATGAGATAAGACAGATTCGGCGCAAAAATGCCTATCTTCAAAGAAATTTCGCCCCGCAGGTTAGAATATGTACGCGCGAAGGTAAGCCAGCTTTCACAAATGAGCTGCACGCTCGACATGAGTTTTCTCTACGAAGAAATCGAAAAGTGGTTGGACGAAAAACGCAACATTGCAGCTACTTACATGAGCGAAGGCGTTAATATCTTCATGCGCCGCTGTGCCGTGATGGGTTTTCGCGCAGCTATGATTGTGACAGCCCTTTACAAGAAGGTCACGGCCAAACAGCTTGAAACCATCCGAAACGTCTTCAACTTTGTAGCAGACTATACGCTTTTTGAACTTGTTACGCGGTTTGAAATTGTCATTCAGGCAAAAGAGCAAACTGAAAAATTCTCTCAAAAGTCTGTGCTCATTAGCCTGCCTAACGAGTTCGACCGTGCTGATTTCACGTTCGCGTGCTCAAGGACTGGTTACAAAACACCGCCCAGGTTGATTCTTCACAGATTGATTAAAGCGGGCCTTGTGGTAAAAATACAAGCGGACCGATATAGAAAAGTCGCAATCAGTTAGTTTTCAAGCTTCAGCGTTACAAATGTTATGTAATTTACACCTCTTTCACTGTACACAATGAAATCATCATCTACCGGCAAAGTTGCCACCCGCAAAGCATCGGACATCGACGAAATCATCATCCATTGCAGCGCCACACACGCAGGCTTGAACTACACCGCGGACGACATCGACTACTGGCACAGGTCTCGTGGTTTTACCAAAATAGGCTACCACTATGTTGTTTGCCTTACAGGAACTATTGACCCCGGCCGCCCCGTGCTGGAAATCGGCGCACACTGTCTGAAAATGGGCAAAAACCGCACGAGCATCGGAATTTGCTATGTAGGCGGCTTGGACGACCTCGGCAAGCCCATGGACACGCGAACGCCGCAGCAGAAAGAAAGCCTCGAAATGCTCATCAAAAAGCTCTGCGCGAAATATCCCATTAAGCGCATCTCGGGCCACCGCGACTATGCCAACAAAGCCTGCCCCTGCTTTGACGCGCACAAGGAATACCAGCATTTATGCGATAAAAGGGGTTGAGCGCGCAGCTCGGAGCCTTGACCTACTTTTCGCCCCGACCCTTGGAATTGCCTGGGGCCGGGGTGCAGTTCTTTGGAGCGGAGCTTACAACAGGGCACCAGGCAACTTTATAGACAAGGTGACTTTCTCCAACATCACCATTGATGAGGCTTCGG
>CAMGGA010000096.1 GCA_946055515.1 uncultured Bacteroidales bacterium | reverse complement strand
ATCCAATTGTTGGAAGCAGCCAAAAAGAAGAGCGGCTCTGCTGCGCCTAACCGTACGAAGATCGCCGAGATTACTTGGGATCAGGTGAAGGCCATCGCAGAAGACAAGATGCCCGACTTGAACTGCTTCACAGTGGAAAGTGCTATGCGCATGGTAGCAGGTACTGCTCGAAGCATGGGTATCACAGTTAAGGGCGATTTCCCTGCATAACTTTAAAAACTTCAATTGAACAATGAGTAAACTGACAAAAAACCAAAAGTTGGTAGCCGGTAAGATTGAAGCAGGGAAAGCTTATACGTTGAAGGAAGCTTCTGCACTCGTGAAGGAAATCACCACCACGAAGTTCGACGCTTCTGTAGACATCGACGTTCGCTTGGGTGTAGACCCCCGCAAGGCAAACCAGATGGTGCGCGGCGTGGTATCTCTGCCCAACGGTACAGGTAAGCAGGTGCGTGTGCTCTGCCTCTGTACGCCCGAAGCTGAAGCTGCTGCCAAAGAAGCAGGCGCTGACTATGTAGGTCTTGACGAATATATCAACAAGATCAAGGGTGGCTGGACTGACGTGGATGTAATCATCACGATGCCCGCCATCATGGGTAAAATTGGTGCGCTCGGTCGCGTGCTCGGTCCCCGTGGCCTCATGCCGAACCCCAAGAGCGGTACCGTGACTATGGATGTTGCCAAAGCTGTACGCGAAGTAAAGCAGGGTAAGATTGACTTCAAGGTGGACAAGACGGGTATCGTTCACACGTCCATTGGCAAGGTGTCTTTCACGCCCGAACAGATCTTGGGTAATGCGAAGGAATTCATCGCTACCATCATCAAGCTGAAACCCGCTGCTGCAAAGGGTACGTATATCAAGAGTATTTATCTTTCCTCTACCATGAGCAAGGGTATCAAGATTGATCCTAAATCCGTAGAAGAAAACTAAACGAAGTAAATCATGAAGAAGGAAGATAAAGCAATTATCATTGAACAGCTCGGTGAGAAGCTCAAGGAGTATGCTCACTTCTACTTGGTGGACGTTACGGGCATGAACGCACAGGCCACTTCCGACCTGCGCCGCAAGTGCTTCGGCAGCGAAATCAAGATGGTGGTTGTCAAGAATAATCTCTTGCAGAAGGCTTTCGAAGCTGCCGAAATCGACTATTCTCCGCTCTACAGCGTGTTGAAGGGTACGACGGCTGTGTTCTTCACCCAGGTGGCCAACGCTCCTGCCAAACTCATCAAGGAGGTAAGCAAGGACGGCATCCCCGGTCTGAAGGCCGCTTACGCTGAAGAAGGCTTCTATGTAGGTGCCGACCAACTCGACGCTCTCTGTGCTATCAAGAGCAAGAACGAGGTTATCGCCGACGTTGTCGCCCTGCTCCAGTCGCCCGCCAAGAATGTTCTCTCTGCACTCCAGAGTGCCGGACAGACTATCCACGGCGTACTCAAAACGCTCGGCGAACGCCCCGAGTAAATCACGGAATACTCCGACATTCATCCGCATTAAAACAACAAAAATAAATACATTACAAAAATGGCAGATATCAAAGCACTCGCTGAAGAATTGGTAAATTTGACAGTGAAAGAAGTAAACGAGTTGGCACAGGTCCTCAAGGACGAGTATGGTATTGAACCCGCCGCTGCAGCTGTTGCAGTTGCTGCCGGTCCCGCTGCTGGCGGTGCAGCTGCCGCTGAAGAGAAGACTTCGTTCGACGTAGTCCTCAAGAGCGCAGGTGCTGCTAAACTCCAGGTGGTTAAGGCTGTGAAGGAACACTGCGGCCTCGGCCTCAAGGAAGCTAAGGAACTCGTTGACGGCGCTCCCAGCAAGGTGAAGGAAGGCGTTGCCAAGGAAGAAGCTGAAGCACTCAAGAAGGCTCTCGAAGAAGCCGGTGCTGAAGTAGAACTCGCATAATCTAACACATGCTAATGTGGTGGTTATGGACCCTCTGGTAGAGGGTTCATAACCTTTTTGTGTCTAAACGTGTCTGCTCCCTTCCGCACTGCGCAGAACGGAACGCACGACTCCCTCCCTTTTTCTTTCATCCAACTTTCAACCCATCTCTCCGAATGGCTTCCAGAGTAATCAACCAACGCGTCAACTTTGCCTCCGTCAAGAACCCGATGCCCTATCCCGACTTCTTGGACGTGCAGTTAAAGTCTTTCCGCGACTTCCTCCAATTGGACACGCCGAGCGAATTGCGCAAAAATGACGGCCTGTACAGAGTTTTTGCCGAGAACTTCCCCATCGCTGATACCCGCAATAACTTTGTGCTGGAATTTATCGACTACTATATCGATGAACCGCGCTATACGATCCAGGAGTGTCTCGAACGCGGCCTGACTTACAGTGTGCCCCTCAAGGCGAAACTCAAGCTCTATTGTACCGACCCTGACCACGAGGACTTCGATACCGTGGTGCAGGATGTGTTCCTGGGCTCTATTCCCTACATGTCGGACAACGGCACCTTCATCATCAACGGTGCAGAACGTGTGGTTGTGTCGCAGTTGCACCGCTCGCCGGGCGTGTTCTTCGGCTCGAGCATCCATGCCAACGGCACGCAGCTCTATTCGGCGCGTATCATTCCCTTCAAGGGCTCGTGGATCGAGTTCGCCACGGACATCAACAACGTGATGTATGCCTACATCGACCGTAAGAAGAAGTTGCCCGTGACGACCCTGCTCCGCGCCATCGGTTTTGAGACGGACAAGGACATCCTCCAGATTTTCAACCTCGCCGAAGAGGTGAAGGTGAACAAGACGAACCTCAAGAAGGTGCTCGGACGCAAACTCGCTGCCCGCGTCTTGAAGAGCTGGGTGGAGGACTTCGTGGATGAAGACACGGGTGAAGTGGTTTCCATCGAGCGTAACGAGGTGATCCTCGACCGCGAAACGGTGCTCGACGAGGAACACATTGAAGACATTCTCGAGTCGGGCGCGCAGAGCATCCTCATCCATCAGGAGGAGAACACTTCGTCGGACTACTCCATCATCTTCAATACGCTCCAGAAGGACCCCTCGAACTCGGAGAAGGAAGCTGTGCTCTATATCTACCGCCAGCTCCGCAATGCCGACCCTGCCGACGACGCTTCGGCCCGCGAGGTGATCAACAACCTGTTCTTCTCGGAAAAGCGCTACGACCTCGGCGAAGTGGGCCGCTACCGCATCAACAAGAAGCTGAACCTCGGCACGGACATGGAGGTGCGCGTGCTGACGCGTGAGGATATCATCGAGATTATCAAGTATCTCGTGGAACTCATCAACTCGAAGGCTTCTGTGGACGACATCGACCACTTGAGCAACCGCCGCGTGCGCACCGTGGGCGAACAGCTGAGCAACCAGTTTGCCATCGGTCTGGCCCGCATGAGCCGCACCATCCGCGAACGCATGAATGTGCGCGATAATGAGGTGTTCACGCCGACGGACCTGATCAACGCGAAGACGATTTCGAGCGTGATCAACTCTTTCTTCGGCACGAATGCGCTCTCGCAGTTCATGGACCAGACGAACCCGCTGGCCGAAGTCACCCACAAGCGCCGTCTCTCGGCCCTCGGCCCCGGCGGTCTGTCGCGTGAACGTGCCGGCTTCGAGGTCCGCGACGTACACTATACGCACTATGGCCGCCTCTGCCCCATCGAGTCGCCGGAAGGCCCCAACATCGGTCTTATCTCCTCGCTCTGCGTGTATGCCAAGATCGATGAACTGGGCTTCATCGAAACGCCTTACCGCAAGGTGGAGAACTCGATGGTGAACCTCAACAACGAGGAGGTGGTGTTCCTCTCCGCCGAGGAGGAGGAAGGAATGATTATCGGTCAGGGTAATGCACCCTTGAACGATGACGGTTCGTTCATCCGCGACAAGGTAAAGTGCCGCCAGGATGCGGACTATCCCGTGGTGCCGCCTTCGGAAGTGGAACTCATCGACGTGGCCCCGCAGCAGATTGCTTCTATCGCCGCTTCGCTCATCCCCTTCCTCGAACACGACGATGCCCACCGCGCATTGATGGGATCGAACATGATGCGCCAGGCTGTGCCTCTTATCCGCAGCGAGGCTCCTATCGTGGGTACGGGTATCGAGAAGCAGGTGTGTGAGGACTCCCGCACGATGATCACGGCGGAAGGTGACGGCGTGATTGAATACGTGGACGCTACAACTATCCGCATTGCTTACGACCGCACGGAGGACGAGGAGTTTGTAAGCTTCGACTCGAACGTGAAGGAATATGATATTCCCAAGTTCCGCCGTACCAACCAGAACATGACCATTGACCTCCGCCCCATCTGCGAGGCGGGCCAGCGCGTGAAGGCGGGCGACATCCTGACGGAAGGCTATGCCACCGAAAACGGCGAACTGGCTCTCGGCCGCAACCTCCTCGTGGCTTACATGCCCTGGAAGGGCTACAACTATGAGGACGCCATCGTGCTCAACGAACGCATGGTGCGCGAGGATATCCTGACTTCGGTCCATGTGGACGAGTTCTCGCTCGAGGTGCGCGAAACGAAGCGCGGCATGGAAGAGTTTACCAACGATATCCCGAACGTGAGCGAGGATGCCACGAAGGACCTCGACGAAACGGGTATCATCCGCATCGGTGCGCGCGTTACGCCGGGCGACATCATGATTGGCAAGATTACGCCGAAGGGTGAAAGTGACCCGACGCCGGAAGAGAAGCTGCTCCGCGCTATCTTCGGCGACAAGGCGGGCGACGTGAAGGATGCTTCGCTGAAGGCGAACCCCTCGCTCTCGGGTGTGGTGGTCAACAAGCGTCTCTTCTCCCGCGTGCAGAAGACGCGTAGCTCCAAGGCTGCCGACAAGGTGGTGCTCCAGAAGCTCGACGATGAGTTTGCCGCTGAGGTGGGCGCCCTGAAGACGCTCATGATCGACAAGCTCCTTTCGCTGATTGGCGACATGAAGTCGATGGGCGTGAAGGACAACATCGGTTCGGAGGTGATTGCCAAGGGTGCGACGTTCACGAAGTCGGTGCTCAACACGGTGGACTTCGCTTCTATCGAGCTCCACGGATGGACCGAGGATGAACATGCCAACAAGCTCATCCGCCAGTTGGTCATCAACTATCTGAAGAAACACAACCAGCTCGATGCGGCCCTCAAGCGCAAGAAGTTTGCCATCACCATCGGTGACGACCTTCCCTCGGGCATCATCAAGCAGGCTAAAGTATATATCGCCAAAAAGCGCAAGATTGGCGTGGGTGACAAGATGGCAGGTCGCCACGGTAACAAGGGTATCGTTTCGAAGATTGTTCGCCAGGAAGATATGCCCTTCCTCGCCGACGGTACTCCCGTGGATATCGTGCTGAACCCGCTGGGTGTGCCTTCGCGTATGAACCTCGGACAGATTTTCGAAGCTGTCCTCGGCTATGCGGGCCGCAAGCTGGGCGTGAAGTTCGCTACGCCTATCTTCGACGGTGCCAAGCTCGACGACCTCTGCGAATGGACGGACAAGGCCGGACTGCCCCGCTACTGCTCCACGCAGCTCTACGACGGCGGCACGGGCGAACCTTTCGACCAGAAGGCTACGGTGGGCGTGACTTACATGCTGAAGCTCGGCCACATGGTGGAAGACAAGATGCACGCCCGCTCCATCGGTCCGTATTCGCTCATCACGCAGCAACCCTTGGGCGGTAAGGCCCAGTTCGGTGGCCAGCGTTTCGGTGAAATGGAAGTCTGGGCTATCGAGGCATTCGGCGCTTCGCACGTGCTCCAGGAAATCCTTACCATCAAATCGGACGACGTGACGGGCCGCGCCAAGGCTTACGAAGCTATCGTTAAGGGTGACCCCATGCCTACGCCGGGCATCCCCGAGTCACTCAACGTGTTGCTCCACGAACTCCGGGGCTTGGGCTTGAGCGTTACGCTCGACTAAAAGCCTGTTTGACCTTGCCTCCCCTTGGCCCTGCAGCTCCCCCGTGGGTGGCGCTGCAAGGCTTTGCCGGGGGAAGGCAAGCAAAACCAAAACATCCACGCTCAATCAATTCTTAGACAATGGCATTTAAAAGAG
>CAMGGA010000095.1 GCA_946055515.1 uncultured Bacteroidales bacterium | reverse complement strand
ACAGCCATACCGGCGAGGTCTTCGGGAGAAGTCTCGATACGAACCATCACCACCTTGTGTCCATCTTCGTGCCACTTTGCAGCATCTTCAGCGAAGAATACGATTTGACCGCAAGCAGCACCCGGGCTGGCGGGAAGACCGCGGGTCAGTTCCTTGGCCTTGGCGAGTGCTTCCTTGGAGAATACGGGGTGGAGCAACTCGTCGAGCTTCTGCGGTTCGCAGCGTTCGATGGCCGTCTTCTCGTCGATCATGCCCTGACGGAGGAGGTCCATGGCGATTTTCACCATAGCTGCACCCGTGCGCTTACCGTTACGCGTCTGGAGGAACCAGAGTTTGCCTTCCTGTACGGTGAACTCCATATCCTGCATATCGTGGTAGTGCTCTTCGAGCTTCGTCTGGATAGCGTCGAGTTGGCGATAGATTTCCGGCATAGCCTCTTCCATAGAAGGATAGTTGGCCTTGCGGTCTTCCTCCGAGATACCCTGGAGTTCAGCCCAGCGGCGCGAACCTTCGAGCGTAATCTGCTGCGGCGTGCGGATACCGGCCACCACGTCTTCGCCCTGAGCGTTCACGAGCCATTCGCCGTTGAAGAGATCTTCGCCGGTTGCAGCATCGCGGCTGAAGCATACACCCGTAGCGGAAGTATTGCCCATATTGCCGAACACCATGGCCATGACCGTCACGGCCGTACCCCATTCTGCGGGAATGCCTTCCATCTTGCGGTAGAGGATAGCGCGTTCGTTCATCCAAGAGTCGAACACAGCGCAGATAGCGCCCCAGAGCTGTTCCATCGGGTCAGTGGGGAATTCCTTCTTCGTTTGTTCAACGATGGCCTTCTTGAAGCGTACCACGAGTTCCTTGAGATCCTCGACTTCGAGTTCGTTGTCGAGTTTCACACCCTTGGCCTTCTTCACCTCTTCAATGATGGCTTCGAAGGGATCCACGTCGTCCTTGTTTACGGGTTTCATACCCATCACCACGTCGCCATACATCTGTACGAAGCGGCGGTAAGCGTCGTAGGCGAAGCGTGCGTTGCCGGTCTTGCGGGCCAAACCTTCAACCACTTCGTCGTTCAGACCGAGGTTGAGGATGGTGTCCATCATACCGGGCATAGAGGCACGAGCACCCGAACGAACAGAGAGGAGGAGCGGGTTTTCCACGTCGCCGAACTTGCTGCTCATCAGGTCTTCCACCAAGTGGAGGCTATTCTCCACCTCGTCCTTCAGCAGGGCAACAACCTGGTCCTTACCAATTTCATAGTATTCGTTACATACGTCGGTGGTAATCGTGAAACCCGGAGGTACAGGCACACCTATCAGGTTCATTTCTGCCAAGTTAGCACCTTTGCCGCCGAGCTCGTTGCGCATATCGGCGCGGCCCTCGGCCTTACCGTTACCAAACGTGTAAACTCTCTTTACGTTATTCATGGGTTAATATTAAATGAGTGAATGAATTTTATAGTTCTATTATCCAGCACCCTGAAAGCGCGAACAGCGGCAAGCGCAGCTACTCAAACTGCAAAGCCCCCTCAAAGTCCAACGCTTCCGGCTGCCTGTAACCGGTGCGTCCTCCCCGAAGGTTATCGTCCGCTTTCTGCGATTTCAAGAAAGTACAGCGGCAAATTTAAAGAAATGTTTTTGAATACACAAACATTGGGCCATTTTTTCAAAGTGGAGTTTAAGAAATCAATGCTTTACTGTTAAAAAACAAAAGTTCAATTAGAAAATCCGCCATTCCCGTCCATCGCCTCCAAAGGGGAAGGGAGCAGAGCGGCGACTTCCAAACGCCGTTCTACTCCCTTTTTCGTTTTTGGGAAAAGCCTTTCCAGGGGTCACCCACTCCTATTTATTTATAATGGGCGAACCAATGGGCCGGTCGTGCCGCCCTGCCCGCTACATCAGCCTCGAAGCCAATGCGAATGTTGCCCAAGCCATCACGTAGGCCACCACGGTCGTGTAGACAGCTACAAACAGCGCCCATTTCCACCCCCCACTTTCGTTTCGGATGGCCGCAAGGGTGGCGATGCAGGGGAAATACAGAAGTACGAACACGAGGAAGGCCAGCGCCGTGGCCGGGGTCATCTGGTTGCGCAGGGCCTGGGTCAGTCCCACATTCTCCTCCACGTCGCCTTCGACTTTCTCGCCGGAGTACATCACGGCGAGCGTGCTCACCACCAGTTCCTTTGCGCCCACACCCGAAATGATGCCCACACTCATGCGCCAGTCGAAATCCATCGGCGCGAACACGGGACTCACCACACGTCCCAAGCGTTCGAGATACGAGCCGTTGCTTGCAGCCACGGGCGCTTCAGCCTGCACGGCGGCGACAGCAGCCGGAGCCTGGGTCTGTTCCGCACGGGGAAAATAGCCAAGAGCCCAAATAATGAGGGAGAACACAAGGATCAGACCGCCCATCTTGCGCAGATACTGACGGCCCTTCTCCCACGTGTGTCGCAACACGGACTTCGACGAAGGCAGACGGTAAGGCGGCAACTCCATCACGAAGGGCAAGTCGAGGTTGCGTTTCGACAGCGAACGGCCCAGCACCTTCGCCGCCACGATGGCACACACGATTCCCAGCACGTAAAGCCCGAGCATCACCCACGCCCCGTAGGCCGGGAAGAAAGCACCCACGAGCACCACATACACCGGGATGCGCGCCGAGCACGACATGAAGGGCAGCACGAGCATCGTCACCAGTCTGCTGCGGCGGTTCTCGATGGTACGCGTGGCCATCACCGCGGGCACGTTGCAGCCGAAGCCCATCACCAGCGGGATGAACGACTTGCCGTGCAGTCCCACGCGGTGCATCAGTTTGTCCATGATAAACGCCGCACGCGCCATGTAGCCCGAGTCTTCGAGCAGGGAGATGAAGAGGTAGAGGATGAGGATGTTGGGCAGGAACACGATCACCGCCCCCACGCCGCCGATGGCCCCGTCCACCACCATGTCGCGCCACAAGCCTTCGGGCAGGACAAACGAGGCAAAGCGCGCCACGGCATCCACCAGCCACTCGATCCACTCCATGGGATACGCGCCCAGTTCAAACGTCGCGTAGAATATCAGCATCAGCGTGGCAAAGAAGAGCGGGAACCCCAGCCAGCGGTGCGTGACAATGCGGTCTATGCGTTCCGTCATCGTGCGTCCCCGTTTCTGTTCGGCAGGCTGGAAAGTTTCGAGCAGGGCGCCCTGCACGAAACCATACTTGGCGTCGGTCAGTGCCCCCTCGGGATTTTCGTGGAGTTCCTCCTTGATGCGTTTCGTTTCTTCGAAGCGCTCCGCCACGAGTTCGTCGTGCTGTGGCAGTTCCTCCACGAGTTTGCCCACCTCGGCATCGCCCTCCAGAAACTTGATGGCCAGGAAGCGGGTCGAATAGCGCGAGCGGAGCGACTGGTTCTTCTGGAACACATACTTGATGCGGTCAATGGCCTGTTCGAGCGCGGGCCCGTGGTTGATGTGGATATGTCGGGCCAGCTGTTCGTTGCGTCCCTGGCTTTCATAGACGGCGATCACCGTCTCGAAGAGTTCGCGCAGTCCCTGTCCCGTGCGCGAGATGGTCGGCACCATCGGCACGCCGAAGAGCGCCGAAAGCTGTGCATGGTCGAGACGGTCTCCTTTGCGTTCGAGTTCGTCATACATATTCAGGGCCACCACCATTCGCTGGTGCATGTCGATGAGTTGCGTCGTCAGGTAGAGATTGCGTTCGAGGTTCGAGGCATCGACCACATTGATGACCACGTCGGGCATCTCCTCGATGAGGTGCTTGCGCACATAGAGTTCTTCGGGCGAATAGGCCGTGAGCGAATACGTCCCCGGCAGGTCCACGAGCTGGAAATGGTACACCGTTTCCTCACCCGCGGTGGCACCTGCGGCGCAATCCTTACACCCGGCGCAACAGCCGTTGCATCCGTTTTTCGGCATACATGTGTGGTGTACGAAGTCGAAATGTCCGATTTTCGCGTCCACCGTCACGCCGCTGTAGTTGCCCACGTGCTCGTGTTCGCCCGAGGCCACGTTGAACAGCGAGGTCTTGCCGCAGTTCGGGTTTCCCACCAGTGCCACGCGCACCACGTGGCGTTTGTCCTCGGCCATGCGTTTCATGCGCGTTTGCCACTGCAGCTGCTGCTCCTCCGCCTCGTCGTCGCTGGCGGGCAGTCCCTGCAGCGGTTTTTCGGGATGGAGCTTCACGTCGTTCTTGGCTTCGCTTTCGCTGATTACCTCCACGAGCTGCGCCTCTTCGCGTCGGAGCGAAATCTTGTAGCCCATGATTTCATATTCGATAGGGTCCATCAAGGGCGCGTTGAGCACGACCTTCACGGTCTTTCCCTTCACGAAACCCATCTCAACGATGCGCTTTCGGAAGCCGCCGTGCCCCGCCACTCTGACGATGACGCCACACTGGCCAGTTGATAAATCTGATAGTTGCATGTTTCTTTTATTTGAAAAGGTATCCTCCGCCGGCTGTCGCAGGGTCCTGTCACTCTGCATGAAGAAACAGTCCGCGGGTTGTAGATTGTTTTGCAAAAGTAGCGGGTTCGCGTCACGCACACAATACCTAATTGAGGTTATTTTGCAGACACAGGTGAACAAATTCGGGCCATTCGCGATGAAACCGCCGTTATTTGCGTGCTCCTATACGTAATTTTTCCCTGGATTTTTTGCTTCACAGCTTCACAGAATGGGTCTAACTTCCTCAGGCTCAGCGAGTTAGAGTGTGAAGGGTGCTAAAAAAAGCCTTCACACGGATGCGCTGCCCCCACTGCCTTCTTGCGCCGGGCTGTTCGGGACAAAATCGAGATTCAAGGCCGGCTGTGGGAAAACAGTCGCAGCGATTGGAATATCAAAGCCTGCGACTGGTTTTTCAAAGCCTGGAGTTGTGAGCAAAAGTCCTGGAGTGGTTAGAATTTGTTCTTGAAAATAAAAGAAAATCACTCGAATGGCTTCACGCCTCTACCTCTCTCCCCATGCACAGAAGCCCCCGCTGCACAAAAATCGCCCATTTCATCGGGCTTTTTGCCTTTGGGAAGTCCTTGGCCGCGGATTCTACCTTCCCGTGGGAGCAAAACCATCGATGAAAACGGGAATTTTTGTAAAACGGGGCGGTTTCATCGCATTCGGCGAAAAGACTTTGTCCCGCACGTCTGCCACTCGCAGGCCGCGCTCCGCTGCTGAACCTTACTGAAGGATTTTAAAATCAAATCCTTCAGCCTGTTTTTCTCTGACACCCAGTGGAAAGCAAACACACGCTGAAGGATTGACAGATTTTTCGCATCTTATTTTACGTACATATAGGGCGCGATGGCGAGGCCCGTGCGCCGGATTTCAGCCATCCGCCAACGAAAAAACTCACCGCGGGACGAAGCCACCTATCGAAAAATAAATTAAATTTGCCCGCATATTCATTCCCGCGCCCCGAAGCCTCGCACACTCGCCTGTAACGGCCTTCTGAGCGACGCCTGCCCCACCCTTTCGAAAAACCCATTTTTATAGTATCATATTCCCCCTCGGAACGCTTTCGCCGCCTCTGCGCCTGCCTCCCTTCCGCGCGCGACGCTGCCGCAGCCGGACCGTTCCGCAGTCCAACCCTTCATCATGACACCTTCCATTGACTTTGTCTGGGCCTGCCAGCCCCCGCATAAAGCACAAGAAGAGACGTTGCACGAACTGCTGCAATCGCCTTCTCTCCACCAGCTCCTGCTCTGCGGCACCTACGCCGAAACGGTGGCCGAAGCCTTCCGCGACGAGCCGCGCGTGAGCGTGGTGGTCTGCGACAGTGTGCGCAGCACGAAATTCCTGCGCGCCCTCACGCCCAAGCTCTCAGCGCGCTACACGGTGCTCTTCCTCTCGGGCCAGCAGCTCCAGTTGGGCTACCGTGCCCTCGAACGCCTCCTGCAGGCGGCCGAGAGCTGCGGCGTGGATGCCGCCGAGCCGTTCATGCTCTACACCGACCGCTACGACGCGGGCGGACTCCACCCCACCATCGACTACCAGGAGGGCTCGCTCCGCGACGACTTCGACTTCGGCGGACTCCAGCTTTTCTCCACGGCTTCCTTTGCCGCTTTCCTCGCCGCCCGGCCGGGCCTCCGCTACAAGTTTGCGGCCCTCTATGCCCTGCGGCTCTTCGTGAGCCAGCAGCCGCGCCACATCGTACACCTGCGCGAACCGCTCTACACCGAAACCGAAACGGACCTCCGCACTTCGGGAC
>CAMGGA010000094.1 GCA_946055515.1 uncultured Bacteroidales bacterium | reverse complement strand
ATGCGGCCTTCGGTGTAGACAATCATGGAGTCGGCGGGGAGGAACTCGCTGGCCACGTCCTGGGCGGCATTGAGGTAGCCGCCGCCGTTGAGGGCGAGGTCGAGGATAAGGTCTTTCATGCCCTGCGACTGGAGGAGGCGAATCTTTTCGCGCACTTCACGCCCCGAGTTCTCGCCGAAGGAGTCGAGGTGGATGTAGCCAGTGGTGGCATTGACCATATAGGCGGCATCGACGGTGTAGAGGGGGATTTTGTCGCGCACCACGCGGAACTGGAGCACTTCGTTCACGCCGCGGCGCACCACTTCGAGGTTGGCTATGGTGCCCTTGGGGCCGCGGAGGTTCTGCATGATGCTGTCGCGATCCATATTGACGCCAGCTATCTTCACGCCATTGACGGCGATGATGCGGTCGCCGGCGAGCACGCCTGCCTTCTCGCAGGGGCCTTTGCTGATGACCTGGAGCACGAGGAGGGTGTCCTTGACCATATTGAAACTAACGCCGATGCCCTCGAAATTACCCTGGAGGGGTTCGTTGAGTTTGCGGGTATCCTTGGCATTGGTGTAGGAGGAGTGGGGGTCGAGCTTGGAGAGCATGCCCGTGATGGCGTCTTCGGCAAGTTTGGCCTGGTCCACGGTGTCCACGTAGAGGCTGGAAATGGCTATCTGGGCCATCTGGAGCTTCTTCACCTGCTCGAAGTCGAGGTTGTCGTAGGCTCTTTGTCCGCAGGCAGGGAGGACTGGCAGGAGGAGACTGAGAAGAAGAAGAATGTGTTTCATTGAATGAAAGGGGATGGAGGGGAATGTCTGTATTCGGGGAAAGGGTTGTATTCGGGGGAAAGGTTATTCTTTCGGCTGGGGGAGGTAGGCGGACACGTCCTTGTGGAACGAGATGAGTTCGCGCACCACGCTGGAGGAGATGTGTGCCACGCTGGGGTCGGTGAAGAGGAGAACGGTCTCGATGCCGCCGAGGTTTTCATTCATGGCTGCAATGTCGCGCTCGTACTCGAAGTCCTTGACCGAACGGAGGCCGCGCAGGATGAAGCGAGCCTGTTCGCGGCGGGCGAGGTCGATGGTGAGGTCGTCGTAGCCCACCACTTTGATGCGGGGCTCGTGGGCGTAGATGCGGCGGATGGCCTCGACGCGCTGGGCGGAGCTGTAGAGCGTGCGCTTGTTGTCGTTGATGCCCACGCCAATGACGATGCGGTCGAAGAGAGGCAGGCCGCGCTCCACGATGCAGGCGTGGCCAACGGTGAAGGGGTCGAACGACCCGGGGAAGATGGCGATTTTCATGTTCCTGTATGTGTGTAGGGGGGAAGAAGGGGAGGTTTGGGCAGAAGGAAGGGGCGGTGGGCTATTCCTCCTCTGCTTCGACGGGGTCTTCTTCTACCACGAGGTTCTGGATGATGAAGCCTTGGCGTTCCATGGTGTTCTTGCCCATGTAGTACTCCAGGAGCGAATTGACATTATCGCTCTTGTGGAGCGTGACGGGTTCGAGGCGCATGTCGGGGCCGATGAAGTGCTTGAACTCATCGGGGGATATTTCGCCCAATCCCTTGAAGCGGGTGATTTCGGGGTCGGGACTGAGCCGCTCGATGGCCGCGAGGCGTTCCTCTTCGGAGTAGCAATAGATGGTTTCGAACTCCGAGCGGTCGCTGCTTTGGGTCTTCTTCAGGATGGCGGCTCCTGCACTGTGCTCATCCACAGTGGCTGCCTTCTTGGCCGCGCCGCGCACTTTCTTCTTCTTGTTGCGCACACGGAAGAGAGGTGTTTGAAGGATATACACGTGGCCCTTCTTGATGAGGTCGGGGAAGAACTGGAGGAAGAAAGTGATCATGAGCAGGCGGATGTGCATGCCGTCAACATCCGCATCGGTGGCCACGATGACTTTGTTGTAGCGCAAGCCGTCGAGCCCGTCCTCGATGTTCAGGGCAGCCTGAAGAAGGTTGAACTCCTCGTTTTCATACACCACCTTCTTCGTCAGTCCGAAGCAGTTGAGGGGTTTGCCGCGCAGCGAGAAGACAGCTTGCGTGTTCACGTCGCGGCTCTTGGTGATGGAACCGCTGGCGGAGTCGCCCTCGGTGATAAAGATGGAGGATTCCCAGCGGGGATCCGGGGCGGCCTCCTCGTCTTTCTTTCGCGCCTTGGGGGCGGGGTCGTTGAGATGCACGCGGCAGTCACGTAGCTTGCGGTTGTGGAGGTTGGCCTTCTTGGCCCGTTCGCGGGCCAGCTTTGTCACGCCCGCTATGGCCTTGCGCTCCTTTTCGCTCTCTTCTATTTTCTGCTTGATGATGTCTGCAATGTCAGTGTGCTTGTGGAGATAATTGTCCACTTGTTCCTTGACGAAATCGCCCACGAATTTGTTCACGCTCACACCCGAGAGGGGGAAGGGATTGCCGTTGGAATCCTTGTCGGGGGCCATGGTGAGCGAACCGAGCTTGATTTTTGTCTGACTCTCAAAGAGAGGTTCGATCACCCGGATGGCTACGGCGGCCACCAGCCCGTTGCGCACGTCCTGCACGTCGTAGTTCTTCCCCATATACTCCTTGATGGTGCGTGCGATGTGTTCCTTGAAGGCACTTTGGTGCGTGCCGCCCTGCGTCGTATGCTGACCGTTCACGAAGGAGTAGTACTCTTCGCCATACTGCGAGGTGTGGGTGAAGGCGATGTCGATGCCAGGGGCGGAGAGGTGGACAATGGGATAGAGGCCCGGTGCCGTCATGTTGTCGTTGAGGAGGTCTTCGAGACCATTGCGGCTGAGGATGCGGCGGCCGTTGTAGAAGATGGCGAGCCCCGTGTTGAGGTAGGTGTAGTTGCGGAGCATATTTTCCACAAACTCCCCGTGGAAGTGATAGTTCTGGAAGAGGGTCTTGTCGGGCTCGAAGTAGATGTAGGTACCGTTTTCCTCTTCACACGCTCCTTCTTCGTCGCTCACGAGCACGCCGCGCTCGAAGATGGCTTCGCGCATCTTGCCTTCGCGCACACTACGGGCTACGAAGCGCGTGGAGAGTGCATTGACTGCTTTGAGGCCCACGCCGTTCATGCCGACCGAAGCGGTGAACACGGCGGTGTCGTATTTGCCGCCCGTGTTGAGTTTGGAAACCGCATCGATCAAGGCGCCGAGGGGGATGCCGCGGCCATAGTCGCGGATTTCGGCGGTAAGGTTGTCGTGGATGTTCACCTCGATGCGTTTGCCGAAACCTTCGTTGAACTCGTCGATGCTGTTGTCGATACTTTCCTTGAGGAGCACGTAGATACCGTCCTCAGCATGGGAACCGTCGCCCAGTCGCCCGATGTACATACCGGGGCGGGTGCGGATGTGTTCGGTGTCTTCGAGATGGCGGATTTTGCTCTCGTCGTAGACCACTTCGGGTGCGGGAGCGGGAGTGAGTGCTTCGGACATGGCGTAGTGAACTTTTCAAGGAAAGATGAAGGGACTTTGCAGGCGGAAGTCAAAGCCGTCCCCATGGCTTTGTCAGATGGTGGCCTTGAAGCAGCGGCGACGCTTGTGCTGTTCGGTCTTGAAATACTGCCACTGGTTCTGCACCTTCTCGTTTTGCTCGAGTTCGGGGTTGCTCTCGGCATATTCAAAGCCCAGCTTTTGATACACAGGGATAAGGTCGGTAAAGAGCAAGGCATTCACGCCCTTGTTCTGATAGTCGGGGCGCACGCCGACGAGGAGCAGGTCGAGCATCTTGGGGCGTTTCCAGAGGAGGGCCTTCAGGAGGTGGAACCAGCCGAAGGGGAGCAAACGGCCCTTGGCCTTCTGGAGCGCCTCGCTGAGGGAAGCCATGGAGATGCCCACGGCCACGATTTCGTTTTGCTCGTTTTCCACAATGCTGACCATGCGGAGGTCGAGCACGGGCACATACATTTTCACGTACTGGTCAATCTGCCGCTCCGTCATGCGCGAGAAGTTGAAGAGCGGTGCGTAGGCATCGTTGATAAGCCGGAATATTTCGTGTGCCATGCCCGAGCGGAGCACTTCCCGCTTGCTGGTGAGCTTGCGGATGTGCAGGTTGTACTTGCGGGCAATGATGTCAGAAATGCGCTTGTGCTTTTCGGGAATGGCATCCGGCACATAGATTTTCATCTCCACCCAGTCAGCACTCTTCTCCAGCCCGAGCTTTTCCATGTGGTGCGGATAATAGGGATAGTTGTAGATGGTGGCCATGGTGGAGAGCTGGTCGAAGCCCTCGATGAGCATGCCCTCGGCGTCCATGTCGGTAAAGCCGAGCGGGCCTTCGAGCGTGTCCATGCCGCGCTCTTTTCCCCAAGCCTTCACGGTGTCGAGCAGGGCACGGCTCACCTCGATGTCGTCGATGAAGTCTATCCAGCCGAAGCGCACGGTCTTCTTGTTCCACTGCTCGTTGGCACGATGGTTGATGATGGCTGCCACGCGGCCCACAATCTTGCCCTCGCGCCAGGCCAAGAAATAGTCGGCCTCGCAAAATTCAAATGCAGCATTCTTCTTCGGAGAGAAGGTGTTGAGCATGTCGTCGTAGAGGTCGGGCACTGCGTAGGGGTTGTTTTTGTAAAACTCGTAGTTGAAGCGAATGAAGCGCTTCAGCTCCGCCTTCGTCGTTACTCTCTTTATTTCAACAGCCATGAGCGTGAATGGGTCTAATGTAGGGGGTGATACTTGTGTTTGTCGCGTATAAGGTGAGGTGCCGGCCCGGGCGGGCTTGGCAGAAAGTTTATCCGTTTGGCCGGGAAGCGTGGCTTTCCCGGCCAAACGGCTTGAGGGGTGGAAAGCCCGCGGCTAAACCACCGTGATGAGGAAATAGTTCTTCTTGCCCCGCTGCACAAGGAGGTACTTGCCGTCGAGGAGGTCACTTTCGGAAAGCACGAGGTCAAACGCGGTGAGCTTTTCCTTGTTCAGACTCACACCGCCGCCCTGCGTCAGCTTGCGCATTTCGCCTTTGGAAGCGAAGCACTGGGTGTGTTCGGCCATCAAGTCCACCGCCTTCACGCCCACCACCTGGTCGCGGCTCACCTCGAAGCGGGGTACGCCGTCGAAGACGCTGAGGAGGGTGTCCTCGTCGAGCTTGAGCAGGTTTTCCTTGGTGGCTTTACCGAAGAGGATGTTCGACGCTTCGAGCGCCATTTCGTAGTCCTCGCGGCTGTGGACCATGCAAGTCACCTCCTCGCCGAGGCGCTTCTGGAGCTGGCGGCGGCCGGGATCGGCGCGGTGTTCAGCGATGAGGGCATCGATTTCCTCCTTCGGGAGACTCGTGAAAATCTTGATGTAGCGTTCGGCTTCCTCGTCGCCCACGTTGAGCCAGAACTGGTAGAACTTGTAGGGCGTGGTGTAGCGGCGGTCGAGCCATACGTTGCCCTGTTCCGTCTTGCCGAACTTCTTGCCGTCGGCCTTCGTGATGAGCGGACAGGTGAGGGCGTAAGCGTCGGCCTCAGCGCCCAGGGTGCGGCGGATGAGTTCCGTACCCGTAGTGATGTTGCCCCACTGGTCGGAGCCACCCATCTGGAGCTTGCAGTTCTTCTCCTGATAGAGGTGGAGGAAGTCGTAGCCCTGGAGGAGCTGGTAGGTAAATTCGGTGAAGGAGAGACCGTCGCGGGCCTCGCCGTTGAGGCGTTTCTTCACGCTGTCCTTGGCCATCATGTAGTTCACGGTGATGTGCTTGCCCACCTCGCGGGCGAAGTCGAGGAAGGTGAAGTCCTTCATCCAGTCGTAGTTGTTGACGAGTTCGGCGGCGTTGGGGGCGTCAGAGTCGAAGTCGAGGAAGTGTGCCAGCTGCTTCTTGATGCAGTCCACGTTGTGGCGCAACACTTCTTCCGTCAGCAGGTTGCGCTCTGCACTCTTGCCCGAGGGGTCACCGATCATACCCGTGGCACCCCCCACGAGGGCGAGGGGCTTGTGGCCCGCACGCTGGAAGTGGCGGAGCATCATCACGGAACAAAGGTGGCCAATATGGAGCGAGTCGGCAGTGGGGTCAATGCCCACGTATGCGGTAACCATCTCCTTGCTCAGCAACTCTTCGGTGCCGGGCATCATCTGGTGGAGCATACCGCGCCATGTCAGTTCTTCAACAAAGTTCATTGATTTCTGATTTGTGTTAAAATGTATTTGGGCGCAAATGTACAGATTTCTTTTGAAATCGGGCTTTATTCTCGCGCGGCTTTGTGCACCACGCTTGAACCTAAAATTGAATTCTAATTGTTTGATATACAGATATTCGTGGTTGTGCTTGTGGCTTTTTGATACCATATATTTCCCATGACCGACACTAATACTACATCCACAGAGGTTGATTCTCCCAATCATTCGGGAAACC
>CAMGGA010000093.1 GCA_946055515.1 uncultured Bacteroidales bacterium | reverse complement strand
TAGTCGGGGTCGAGCGAAATCCACACGAAGAGGGGTTTGCCCACGATGTGGTCTTCGGGCACAAAGCCCCAGAAGCGGGAGTCGGCCGAATTGTCGCGGTTGTCACCCATCATCCAGTAGTAGTCGAGACGGAAGGTATAGCTGTCCGTTTCCTTACCGTTGATGTAGATTTTCCCGTCCTTCACTTCCAGCTGGTTGCCTTCATAGACACGGATGGGGCGCTCGTAGATAGGCAGGTTCCTGAGCGTGAGCTTCAGCGTGTGTCCCTTTTGGGGAATCCAGATCGGACCATAGTTCGATGTGGTCCACGACTTGGCCATGTTCTGCGGATAGAGCCAATCCACTTCGGGACGCGCCGGACGGATGTCACTGACCAGGTCAGGGCGCTTTTCGAGTTGAGCCTTCACTTCGCGCGTCAGCGGCATCCAGACGGTCTGTCCGTTGCGCTGGGTATAGAGGTCCTCGTCCGTGATGCCCCATTCCTTTTTGAGGTCGAGCGGAAGGTCCTGTCTGAAGGTCACCTCGTAGGCATACTGCACCTCTTGGGGCTCTTTGACCGCTTGGGGTTTCTCCCCTTTGCGGTGAACATAAATCACGTTGTCTTTGATTTCGAAGAACTGTCCCGGCAGACCCACACAGCGCTTCACGTAGTTCTCGCGACGGTCCGTGGGACGTGCCACGATGTCGCCAAACATATCGGGTTTGGAACGCAAATAGGCCGCACCCGCTGCATAGATTGAACTGAACTTGGCTTGCTGATCGGCGTAGCTCATCCGCGGGGAGATGGAAGCTGAAGCGAGTACGGGCGCCATGCCCGGCTCCATGGCGGATTGTCCGAGGATTTGGTCACCCGTCTGGTAGCACATGCGGTAGTAGTCCTGGTTCTGCTGGTTGAGCGCCACGGTGTCGCCTGCAGGATAGTTGAACACCACGATGTCGCCGAGCTCCACCTTGCCCAGTCCTTCCACGCGGCGGTAGTCCCAATGGGGATGTTCGAGATAACTCTTGCAGCCGACCACGGGGAGCGTGTGCTGCGTGAGGGGCATATAGAGCGGCGTTTGCGGAATGCGCGGACCGTAGGAGAGTTTCGACACAAGGAGATAGTCGCCCGTGAGCAGGGTCTTCTCCAAGGAAGAGGAGGGGATGACGAAGTTCTGGAAGAAGAACTGGTTGAGGAAATAGATGGCCACGAGGGCGAACACGATGGCATCCACCCAGCCCATGATGAAACGTGTGGCCGGACCCACTTCAGGTTCACGCCACCATCCCCACTTGATACGGTGGCCGATGTAGGCATCGTAGATAAAGGGGATAACCAGAAGGCCCCACCACGACTCTACCCAATAGAGGAAGAGGAGATAGAAGAAGGTGGATATGCCAAATTTTGTCCAAGCCACTGCTCGGGATTGGGGTTTCTTTTGGGAAGTCATTTCTAAGGATATGTCTGGACTGCGGACCAGCGGTTAGAAGTTAAACAAATCGTCGGTAGAGAGGAGACCTTCGTGGGTGGCAGTGTACTCTGCCGCCAGCACTGCGCCGAGGGCGAATCCGCGGCGGGAGTGAGCCGAATGCGTGATGGAAATCAGGTCAGCTTCGGAGTCATAAGTGATAGTATGGATGCCCGGCACTTCCCCTTCGCGGATGGCATCGATACGGAGAAGGTTCGGCGCCACGTCGGCCGAGCCTTCTACAGTACCGTCGGGCTGGTGCACCTGTCCTTTGGCCCACCCATCCTTGCGGTCGAGTTCGGCACACACCTGTTCGGCCAGTGTAATGGCCGTACCGCTCGGCGCGTCGAGTTTGTGCACGTGATGTGTTTCCACTTCACTCACGTCGTAGCTGGGATAGGCATTCATGATGCGTGCCAAATACTTGTTCACCGCCGAAAAGATGGCGACACCCAAGGAGAAATTGCTGGCCCAGAAGAGCGTGTGTCCTTCCCCGTTGCAGGCGCGCCGCACGTCTGCCTCATGATCAGCGAGCCACCCCGTGCTGCCACTCACCACCTTCACGCCCTGTTCCCAGGCACGCAGGTAATTGCCGTAAGCGGCGGTCGGCGTAGTGAATTCGATGGCTACGTCGGCACTGCGGAAGGCATCGGAGTCGAAGTCGCAAAGATTGTCAGCGTCAATAATAGACACGATCTCGTGGCCACGTTGCAGAGCAATTTCTTCAATCATGTGCCCCATCTTTCCGTAACCTATCAATGCTATTTTCATCGTTGTTTCTTTCTAAAATTATGGCGTATAATACATTCGGGTGCAAAGTTAGTGCAAGGCGAGAGGAGAGCAAAAGAAAAGCTTGTTTTCTTTTGCTCTTCCGAGCCGCAGCCTAACTTGGCGAAGCAATGTTAGTGCAAGGCGAGAGGAGAGCAAAAGAAAAGCTTGTTTTCTTTTGTTCTTCCGAGCCGCAGCCTCACTTGGCCCACAAAGTCAGTGCAAGGATGAGCCGCAGCCTGCCTTAGCAAAGCAATGTGAGTGCAAGGCGAATGCAATGGTTTGTCGCAAAAGTTTTAGCAGTCAGCAATAGTTTCTATGAAACATGGTGTCCTTTGTTTTTTTGGACTCATCATTGTTCAGGAATGAGGACCTATATAGGTAGGCTGTCCTGACTCCCTCAAAAAAGAGAATCCTCTCCCAAATTAAGCTTTCATTTTAGGAAATCCTGAGACATTTCCCTACGCCTCACCTCCCTCACGCAACGGAAGCTGAGGGCGCACTTGTTCCATGATGTCGAAGAGTTCCTCAACGGTATCTGCGCGAAGCATGGCGATACGAGTAGAACGGAAATTGGGAATGCCTTTGAAGAGAGGGGAAGCGGCGAGGTGACGGCGCACGTGGAGAATGCCACGGTGCTCATCGATGCGTTCCACACTTTGGCGCACCTGCTCTTTCAGCACATCAAGCTTCCAGTCGGGAGTCATGGGGGCATATTCGCTCGGGACTACGCCGTCCACTTCGTGGTCTGCGCCGTGGAGCGCATCGTGTACTTCCTTGAATATCCAAGGGCGACCGAAGGTGGCACGGCCAATCATCACGGCATCCACGCCGTAGCGGTCGAAGGCTTCACACGCCGCTGCCCCCGAGTCAATGTCGCCATTGCCAATGATGGGGATGCGCATGCGTGGATTTTGTTTTACTTCCCCAATCAACGACCAGTCGGCCTCGCCCGTGTACATCTGGGCACGGGTGCGGCCATGGATTGTAAGGGCCTGGATGCCCGTGTCCTGCAGTTGTTCGGCAAGGGGCACAATAATCTTGTGGCCCTCGTCCCAGCCCAGTCGCGTCTTGGCCGTCACGGGTACATCCACGGCCTCCACCACCGCACGGGCAATTTCAAGCATTCGCGGCACGTCCTGCAGCAAGCCAGCTCCTGCGCCCTTTCCTGCCACGCGCTTCACGGGGCAACCGAAGTTGATGTCGAGCACATCGGGATGGGCTCGTTCCACCACAATCTGGGCCGCATCGCGCATGGCCACGGGGTCCTTGCCGTAAATCTGTATGGCCACGGGGCGCTCGGCCTCGCAGACGGTGAGTTTTTCCAGACTCTTGCCCACAAAGCGCACCAGGGCATCGGCAGCCACAAATTCGGAGTAAACCATCGATGCGCCCAATCGGCGGCAAAGCAAGCGGAAACCTATGTCTGTCACGTCTTCCATCGGCGCGAGAAGAACGGGGCGCTGCCCCAGGTCGAGGGTGCCTATCTTCATATATTATTTAAGTTTTGGAAGTTATAAGGTTATGAGGTTACTGGCTAAAGGTTGTCGTTTGAAGTGACTTAATAACCTCATAACCTTTTTCCTAATAACCTTGGAAACAGCCTCACTCCAGGCCAAACAGCTTGGGCCTTTGGGTCTTCTAACGGAAACCTTCGAAGAGGAGGGCAAGTGTATTGTTGAGAATATGCACGGGAAGGCAAAGGCGAAGGTCACCCGTGCGCAGGTACATGAGGCCGAAAGGAATGCCGATGGCAAAAGCGGCCACGCCCTGCACCACATTGCCGTGGAGCAAACCGAAGAGCAAGGCGGAAAGGCCCACGGAGAGCCACACGGGAAGTCCGCGCTCCACCAGCGCACGCAGCACACAGGAGCGCATCACGAGTTCTTCACACAGCGGACCCACCACACAGAGCAACAGCCAGCAGGGCAGACTTCCGCGCATCTGCTCAAACAGCGCGCCGGCCCCACCGTCGTCCCAGCCGAAAGCGTCGGCCATCGAAGAGAAAAGGAAGTTGAGTCCCAGGGTCAAAGCCAAGGCCACGCCAAACTCGGCCGCAGGCCGGAAGGGCTTGTCCGTCCAGAGCCTCAGCGGCACATCGCGTCTTGTCCACAGCCACAAGCCAAGCACAAGCACGCTTTCACATCCCAGCAGGGCAATCCCGTAGTGTACTGCATCAGGAGCGAGACCGGCAATCTGGTTTCCCGTCTCCACGAGCGGCCAATGGGTCGTCAGCAGCGCAATGGCCCCCGCCACAATCTGGGCAAGGAGCAACAAAAGGAAGGCAGCCCAGGCTCTCATCGTTCGCTAAATATGGCACGCACGCAGTCTGCATCAAGTGCGAGTTGTGCCTGAAGTTCCTCGATACTGGCAAAGCGGTGCTCGTCGCGGACACGGCGCAGGAAGTGGAGGCGCAAGTGTTTGCCATACATGTCCCCGCCTTCGTAGTCGAGCAGATGGGCCTCAATCGTCTGGTCCGCACCGTTGTCGAGGGTCGGTCGCCAGCCAATATTGACCATGGCCATGTAGCTGAAGCCGTCCACTTCTGCCTTCACGGCATAGACGCCGCGTCCCGGCACGAGTTGTTCGTCGCAATCGGGCCGCAGGTTCGCTGTAGGATAGCCCATGAGCGTTCCCGCGCGGTGTCCCTCCACCACGGTTCCCTCCAACAGATAAGGCCGGCCGAGGCAGGCGCGTGCCATCTCCACATTGCCGCCCGTCAGGAAGCGGCGGGTGGCGGAGGAACTCACGCGGATGTCAGCCGTGTCGAAGGGCAACTGGCGGAGCACTTCCACGCCGAGTTCGCGGCCCTGCACCACATATTCCCTGAATCCCGACGAGAGGTCGGAACCGAAGTGGTGGTCGTAGCCCACCAGCAGGCAGCGCACGCCGAGTTCGTCGCGCAGTATATATTCCATGAATTCGCGCGAAGTGAGCGTAGACATGGCGTGGTCGAAATGGAGCATCGCCGCGCCGGCCAGTCCCGTTTCCGCGAGCAGGCGGAGCTTCTCCTCGTTGGTGGTGAGAAGTTCGGGCCAGTAGCGGGTGGGCGAAAGTGCCAGGCGGGGATGTTCTTCAAAGGTCACAACGATCGGTTGCAGCCCCCGCTTCTGGGCCTCAGCCTTGACTTGGTCAATGAGGTAGCGGTGCCCCTGGTGTACGCCGTCGAAGAAGCCCACCGCGGCGCAGTAGCCGCCTTCCGCCGGAGCGGAGGGAGCGGCAGCGTGGAATTTATGGAAGGTGAAGTTTGCCATTTTCGTCGAAATAGTTGAACCATTTGCTGTCGGCGGGAGCGAGCAGAGCCTGCAGTCCGCAGGCGCGTGCCGCCTCACAGTTTACTTCGCTGTCGTCGAAGAAGAGCACCTCTCCGGCCGGCACGCCGAGCCCTTCCACCACTTTCGCGTAGAGTTCGGGCGCAGGCTTTTCGAGCCCGAGGCGACAGGAGAGGAACACGTGGTCGAAGAAGTCGTCCACGCCATGCCCCTTGTATTGGAAGAAATCCGCTTCGGCCTGGTGCCAATGGATTTCGTTCGTGTTGCTCAGACAGTTCACCGAATAGTGCTGCTTGATTTTGAGCAACATGTCCAGTCGCTCCGTGGGCACCTCAGTCAGGTAGTCTTCCCAAGCCCGCACGATTTCCGCATCGGTCTCGGCCTGGCAGCCCAAGCGACGGAGTTCGTTGCAAAACTGCGGCACGGTGATTTCGCCCCGTTCGAGCAGGGAGAAAGGCCCCGCCTGGCGGTAAGTGCCGAGGAAGGGGCGTATGTCGAAACCGAGACGGGCGAAGCTGTCGATGCAGCGCTGCTTGTTGAGGTCCACGAGCACCCCGCCGAAGTCGAAAAGGAGTTTCATGTCTGTATGCTAATTCTTGATGATGAGATAGAGCTTGTCCGAAGGGCGTACCTTCTCGGGCACGGGGATGGCCACGCGCATGCCCTTCCGGGCGCGTTCCACGGGACCGTTGTCGCCGTGGATGTCCGTTGCCTCCACATAGAGTGCCCCCGTGGTGGGCCCGACGATGAGGAGTTTGTCGCCCACGCCGAACTCGCCCGCTTCGATGTAGAATTCGCCCACGCCGAGGCGGGAGAA
>CAMGGA010000092.1 GCA_946055515.1 uncultured Bacteroidales bacterium | reverse complement strand
GCGGCACAGCGCTTTAACCTGAAAGCCTTTGCGGGCTTGGGGCTGGGCTATACCTTCGCCTTCCCGAAACACCAGCCTCTTTCCTTTACCCACAAGTATTCGCGCAACAGTACGGTGCAGGGCGCAGCCCGCATTGGCCTGACGGCCAACTATGCACTGAGCCGCCGCTGGAACCTGGGGGCGGAGCTGAGCCACACGTGTTTCACCGATGCCTTCAACGGCGTGAGTGCCGGTGTCCCCATGGATGCCCGCACCAACTTGAAGGTGGGCGTTACCTATCTGTTCCTCCCGCCGAAGCCCATAGTGGTCAATCCCCTCCAAGTGCCGCGTGACCAGCGCTTGCGTGTCATTCCCGCGCTGCCCTTCCGCCTGCCGCTGGAAGAGGACGAGAAGTTGCGGCACATCAGAGGCCGGGCCTTCCTCGATTTCCCCGTGAACGAAACGGTCATCTATCCCGAGTACCGCCGCAATCCCGCCGAGTTGCGCCGCATCCGCCATACCATCGACAGTGCCCTCTTCGACCGCACCATCGCCGTGCGGAGCATTTCTCTCCATGGCTATGCTTCGCCCGAGAGCCCTTATTCCAACAATACGCGCTTGGCCAAGGGGCGCACGGCGGCACTGAAGGCTTACGTGCAAAACGCCTACCAGCTCCCCGACTCGGTCTTCCACACGGCCTTCACGCCCGAAGACTGGCAGAACCTCCGCAACTTCATCGCCGATGGGGGCCGCCGCAAGGTGAAGGGCGATATTTGGTATGAAGACGCTTCGGTGCTCGAGACCCCCGCCATGCCCAGCTTCGTGAGTGCGGCCCGCGAGGAACTCCTGGCGGTCATCGACAACGACGAGGAACCCGACGAGAAGGAACTGTCGCTGAAGCAGGTGGCGGGCGGGAAGCCCTATCGCTGGCTTCTGGACCATGTCTATCCCGGCCTGCGCCACACGGACTACGTGATCCAGTACGTCGTGCGCCACTATCCCGTGAAGGAAGCGCGCCGCCTCATCTACACGCATCCCGAGGCGCTCAGCCTGAGCGAGATGTACCGAGTGGCACAGAGCTGGCCCGAGGGGTCGGACGACTGGCTCGATGCCCTGCTCATCGCTGCGCGGCAATATCCCGAGGACGAAACGGCCAACCTCAATGCCGCCTGTGCCTGTGTGCAGACCCGGCGCCTCACCGATGCCAAGCGCTACCTCAGCCTCGCAGGCGAAAGCGAGGATGCAAAGTTCGTGCGGCAAGTCATCGATGCCATGGAAGGCCGCCACGAGTGACCTTGCTCCGCTTCACGCCAACCCTGGCACTCAACCCAAAACTCAACGCAAGCATTTAACAAAAGCATTCATACTCTCCGTACATGAAGAAAATCCATATTCCATCCGTTTCTCTCTTTGGGGCCCTCTCCATTGGCGGCCTTGCGCTGGTCCTGTCGGGCTGTGCAAGCGAAGACCGCTTTTCCGAGGGAGAGCGTACCGAAGCCACTTTTGAGACTGCGCTGAAGGGCACGGTCAGTCCGCTTCAGTGGTGGAAGACGGCGGTGACGCTGAACGTAACCGTACAGGCGGAGGAAGCCGTAGACGTCTGGGCGATGTCGAGCCGCATCGACGGCACGCTCTACGACTATGCCCTGCTTCCCGCTTCGGGCACGGCCCAGCTCACCCTGCCCCAGCTCTCTTCGCAGCAAGTCTACATCGTGGTGCGGGCGGGCCGCAAACTCTATGAGCAGCAGTTGCAACTTTCGGGCAAAGCGGTCGAAAATATCCAAATCGACTGTCGCCCCGGCGCAGCGTCCGTTCCTGCCCCGCTCGCAGACAATCGTTCCTTCCTCTCTCCCCAGTCCCGCGCAGAGGAAACGGCTGGGCCCGACCGCTCCTCGCTCTACGGCAACAGCGTTTTGGGCAACAGTTTCTACTACCAGTTCACGGGTGCGCAGCTGGCCGACTGGGATGCCATGATGCGCGAAATGTCGAAAGAAAGCGTCAATGCCCGCACCGAACGCGGATTGAACTGCGATTATGAACTTGAGTCAAACGGTCCCTTCGAGATTACCTGGGTGGCGGGCAACTGCATGTCTACTTCGCCCCACGTCTTGGGCTATTACTACCATTCGCCGGGCACCTACGAGGACATCCAGTATGTGGACATCTCCGAAACAGAACTTTACGACTACATCGACGGCAAGGCGAAAGTACAATATCAGGTGGACGAATATGCCGCCGCCGAGTACGGACTTGAGCCCTACCGGTGGTACGACGCCAACTTCGACATGTATGACCGCTACGACCAGACGCCTACCATGGCGGTGCGCCGGGACGACGATGCCTACAACGCGATGGCCGTGTTTGCGCGCTACAATGGCGACAACGGCAACCACATCGTAGCCGTGCGCGGTGTCACCTTCACCATCGATGTGCCCGCGGGGAAGCGCATCGGTTTCTACGACCGCTGGGAGTCCCATCCCGCGCCCGAGCAGTACGACCGCCTCTTGCGCCAGGGCGTCCGTCCCTACACCTCGCGCGACAAATTCTTCGGGTGCAGTTATTCCGCCGAAGGACTGAACACCGACAATGCCGGGGGAAACTTCCGCAGCTTCATCGACCCCAAGGACCACGTGATTTGGATGGGTATGGAGAATGACTACCGTGGCGGTGACCTCGACTGTAACGACGTGATTTTCGGCGTGACTGCCAAACTGGAAATCTACAAGCCCTCCGTGGTCGAGCCAGACCTGCTTCCCAAGGCATACTACGCCGACCAGCTTCCCTGGACTATTGCCTACGAAGACGTGGCCCGCACGCCCGACTTCGACTTCAACGATGCCGTGGTTATCGTGGAGCCCGACTACGAGCGTGAAACGTGTCGCGTGCGTGTGGCTGCGGCCGGTGCCCCTTCGCGCATGTATCTCCACTACGATGGACCCGAAGGCGACCAGAACCTGGGAGAAATCCATGAGTTACTCGGCGCTGCGACGGGAACGTATGTAAACACCAAGACTTCCGTGGCTGCTGTTCCCTTCAGGGAAATCGAGGTCGCCTGGCCCGCGGGCTACACCATGAACACCGATGCCAAGCGTTTCTACATCGAAATCCAGCGCGGCACCTGTAGCGACTGCACCGATGTCATCACGCTGGCGGAAGAGCCCGGGCTGATGCCTGAAGCCATGCTCATTGCGGGCAAGTGGCAGTGGCCCATGGAGGGCGTGAGCGTCTTCTCGGCCTATTCCCTTTATCCCCTTTGGGGCAAGGACTGCACCGTCATCAACTATTGGGGATGGCACGGTTCGCCCAACGTGAGCGGCGTGGTCAGCTATGGTCGGGAGTAAGGCAAATACTTTAAGCGTTTAGATTACACATTATTCATTTATTAATTACACAAAGATTATGAAAGACTTTTTGAAAAAACTCCACACCAGCGCCATGCTGCTGGGTGCCGTCTACTTGGCGATAGCGGGCAGTCTGGCTTCGTGTAGTGAAGATTTGGGCCTTTCGGGCACGGGCAATCCGGCCATGGATGAGTGGAAATCACTGGGAGCCGCCAAGGGAAACACCTGGATGACTTCCGTCAGCGTGCAGCTCGACATTACTGTCGATCGGCCTTGCGAAATCACCGCCCAAACCATCATGAAGGACAAAGTAACCATCTTGGGACAGAAGGACCTCGAAGGCAGCGGCGTGATGTTTGTGGACGTGCCGCAGAGCGACATCGCCAGCTTTGGCCTTGTCTATGACGACGGCGTCGGCCCCAAGCAGTATCGCCGCATTGACCTCACGGGCGAACAAAACCAGGTGGTGCGCGTGAGCTTCACTTCCGAAGCACCTCTGGCTGCTGCTCCCCTGATGATGGCCCCGGGCATCAAGTCGCAGCCTGTTGCCTCGCTGTGCGGAAAAAGTGACAGCCTCGACTGTGGCTATCTCAACTTCGGACCTTGGGCTTGGGGAGATATCTCGCTGGCACTGGCTGAAGCTGTAGACCCCGCCAGTAGCTACGTTTCCCTCATCGACTATGAAATCATGGCCCGAGGCCAGGTTTCGCCACAGGGTACGTTTGAGTCGCAGGAAACCATATACCTCTCCTTGATCTACGGTTACACGGGACAGACGGGGTCTCGCATTCTCGGCTACTACACCCACTCTAAGAATACGTATGCCGACATAGAATTCCACGACATTACCGAAACTCTCACCTGCGACTACATCAACGGCAAGGGCAAAGTGCAGTACCAGCTCGACAACAACACTTCTGTCTGGTACGATGCAAACTTCCACTATATGGACGGGAACAATTTGCCCGTATTTGAAGGGTATGTGGGGAAACAGAAATTGAAGACACCTGTCAGCACGAGCGGAGACCGTAACAAAGATGACATTTACAACACCCTTCTTTCCTACGCTGCCTACGGCGACCGCATTACCGCTGTGCGTGGCCTCACCTTCAAACTCGACATTCCCAAAGGAAAAATTTTCGGTTTCTATCTCCGTACCCCCGATGCCTTGAGCGCTCCTCAGAAAAGCGTGCTCACAAAGCTCGGTATCCCCGAAGGGAAATTACCCAAGTATGTGGCCAACTACACCAACGCGAAGATGAACGTGAACAGCAAGAACTACCGCAGTGCACTCGCCATCTACGACAACTTCACCTTCATGGGTCTTGACGACGCTCCGCTCGGCGGCGACTACGACTGCAACGACATCACGTTTGCTCTTTCTAATGTCCGCGGTGAAAAACTCCAGCCGAAGTTTACGGAAGAAACACTCAGCAGCGAGTGGAATCAGGAAACAATCAAGAAGGACTCCATTTATGCCAAACCTCCCTCTGATCCGACCGATTCACTCGCTACGGGAGGGGGAGCAGCAGCTACGCAAACGCCGCTCCAAACCTGGACCTTGGCCTACGAAAACGGTGGCACTGAACTTGACTTCGACTTCAACGACGTAGTGCTCCAGGTTACCCCCGACACCAAGAACCACACCCTCACCGCCTGGCTCATGGCCGCAGGTGCAGTGCGCAAGACTGAAATCTACTACGGCAACCAGCTCTTGGGCGAAGTTCACCAGCTCTTCGGCGTGGAGGAAAAGCAAATGGTCAATACGCTTAACGCAGTGTCCGACCACGATCCTGTACTTCTCTCCAGTTCCCTTAGCTGGCCCGACGGAACCACCATGGAAGAGGGCCGCCATCAGTTCAAGCTCCGTGTCCACAATGAGGACGGAACCACCGTGGAAATCAAAAGCAACGAACTCATCGGTCCCGACAAAGACATCCCTCAATCGCTCTGCGTAGCCGGCGAGTGGCAATGGCCTTTGGAGACTGAGCGCGTTTACAATGTCTATCCCGTCCTTTCCAACTGGGCCAAGAATTTCAATGATCCCGAAGCCTGGAACTGGTATGCCCAGCCCAACCAGAACAAGGTTTGTAAGCCCAAGAAACCAGGGAAGAAGTAATCTCTCCACTTTTGCCCCTTGTGGCACATCTCCAAGCGGACTTTTGGCGGTTGCAATGCCGCCGGAAGTCCGCTTCTGTTTTCTGTCCAAAGGCCCGCCAGAAGGGCCTCCTTTCAAGGTGTGATAGTTACCCTCTATGAAATGATAGTTTTAGGCTGTTGTTTGTTATGAAACAATTTCCCACCTTTGCACCAGCAAGATGAGAGAACCCCATCTGCCCCAAACAAGTACATAATGTATCACTCTTAAACTCTTACAACTATGAGAAGTATCACCACTTTCGACCTCCAGTACGCTCACCGTTTCTACCGCTTCCAGGGCGAAGCCCAGTATCTCCACGGCCACACCGGCGTGCTCACCCTCGAAGTTGAGGACACCATCGAGCCGGGCGTGAACATGGTCTATCCCTGCAACGAAATCCAGAAGGTAGCTTGGGACGTGCTGAAGAACTTTGACCACGCGCTCATCCTCCGCGAAGACGATCCCCTCCTCCCCGCCATCCTCGAAGTCTACGAGAAGCAGGGCATCAAGAACGGCCATCCGCGCAACACCATGAAGGGCGAAGCCTTCAAGACCGAACTCGCTACGGCCTATCCCGACTGCCGCCTCGTGGTGACGAAGGAAACCATGACCGTCGAGGGCATGATTAAGATTGTCTACGAACTCCTCAAGGACAAGCTCAACATTGCGAAAATCACCTTCACCAGCGGTGTGAACGCAGCCACGGCCGAGTTCCCCGTCAGCGGCACCATCGACCGCTGCCCCCTCTGCGGCATTGCCCTGAACGAAGAAGGCGTCTGCACGAAGTGCGGCTACCGCAAGAAGTAAGCATCGGCTGCTCTCTCTCATTATTCTCGGTGTAAAAGATGTAACCCGCCTCGGGAACTGCCTGGCAGTCTTCCCGGGGCGGGCCTTTTGTCTGCCCCCGCGGATGCCGCGTCATCTCTCCTCATAA
>CAMGGA010000091.1 GCA_946055515.1 uncultured Bacteroidales bacterium | reverse complement strand
AGATGTTCTTGAAATTTACCGTACATGAGGCGTTTATGATTAGAAGTTAGATGAGTAGAAGAATAATGGGAGCAAAGTAAAGCCTTTTTTTTCAAACGTGCCCCCTCTCTGTCCATACTTTTCGCTGGGGGCACGGCTATTTTCTTCAATTCAAGGGCGCAGGGCACGCAGCGCGGCCCCCCGCCGCGTCAGAAGCCGTAGATGGCAGGCAAGGCCAGCACCATCACCAGACCGATAGCTACCTGCAGCGGCAACCCCACCTTCAGGTAGTCCAAGGTCGTGTAGCCCCCCGCCGACATCACCAGCGCATTGGGCGGCGTGGAGAACGGCGAGGCGAAACACATGCTTGCCGCCACCGTCACCGCCATCAGCACGGGCACCGCGCTCACTCCCATCCCGTGGGCCGCAGCGAGCGCAATAGGAGCCATCAGCACGGCCGTCACTGTGTTGGAGATGAAAAACGTGAGGAGCGAGGTGGCCACGTAGACCGCGGCCAGCAGCGCGTAAGGGCCGAGGCCGCCCACCGCCTCCACCAGCGCCGTGGACAGATAGTCCGAAGCTCCCGTCTTCTCCAGCGCCGTAGCCATCGGCAGCATCGCCCCGAAGAGCACGAGGCTCTCCCAGTTGATGGTCCTGTAGGCCGCCTCCACACTGCGCAGGCATCCCGTGAACACCATCAGCACCGCAGCCACCGCCACCGCCGTCACAGGTGCCACGGGGATGGCATCGACCGCCATCACCACCACCATCGCCGCCATAATCACCGCGGCCAAGGGCGCCTTGTAGTCCAGTGTCACCCGCCCCGCCTGTTCTGCGGGCTGTCCCACCACCACCCACTCCCGGCCATCCAGCCGGTTCAGCCGGGCAATATTCTCCCAAGTTCCCTGCACCAGCACGATGTCCGCCGCGTGGAGCCGCTCCCGCTTCAGGTTGTCCAGAACATACACATCCTGCCGCTTGATGCCCAGCACGTTCAGTCCATAGTTGCCGCGGAAGTCTGCCTCCTCCACTTTCAGCCCCACCACCGAGGCCGCCCCCATCAGCACGATTTCCGCCATCCCCACATCGTAGAAGTTCAGCTGCGGCGCGTTGCCCTCGGCCGAGGGCACCAGCGCGAGCCCCAGCTCCTCCGCCAACCGCACCGTTTGCGTGTCTCCGCCCGAGAGCAGCAGCCGGTCATCGGCCTGCAGCGCCACGTCGCCCATGGCAAACTGTTCCACCTTCCGCAGCCCCACCCCCTGCGAACCCCTGCGCAGGATTTCCATCACCGTCACCCCATAGCGGCCGTGGATGTCCAGTTCCTTCAGCGAGTGCCCCACCATGGGCGAAGCCTCCGCCACCCGGGCCTCCACCAGGCCGTGTGTCAGCCGGTACTCCTCCGAAAGCTGCTGCAGCGACTTCCCGTTTTCCCCGAGCCCCTTCGCCTTCCTGTCGCGGAGGAATCGCTTCGTCAGCGGGATGAGCACCGCAGTGCCCACTCCCACGCAGATAAGGCCCACGGGTGTGAACGAGAAAAACTTTAGGGCCGGGTAGCCCGCAGCCACCAAGGCATCCCGCACGATGAGGTTCGGCGGCGTGCCGATCAGTGTGAGCATGCCCCCCATGCTGCCTGCAAACGCCAGTGGCATCAGGAAGCGCGAGGCCGGAAGTCCCGCCCCGCGCGCCATGCTCACCACGATGGGGAGCATGAGCGCCACCGTACCCGTGTTGCTCACGAAAGCCCCGACAAATGAAGTGGCCAGCATGAGTAGTACGAAGAGCCGCGTTTCGCTCTTTCCCGCCAGACCCAGCATCCCCGAGCCCAACCTTCCCGCCAGCCCCGTGCTGAAGATGCCTCCGCCCACCACGAACAGTCCCGCCATCATCGCCACAATCGGGTGGGCGAAGCCGGACAGGGCCTCCTCGGGGGTGAGCACTCCAAAGAGAACGAGCGAGAGCGTGGCGCAAACCGCCACCAAGTCGGAGCGTATGCGTCCGTCCACAAAGAGCAGGGCTGCCGCAAGCAGCACGAGCAGGGTGAGAACCATCATGGGCAAATCAGAAGTTAAGTGTGAAAAATCCTCCACCAGGCGGGTGGAGGCAGCACAAAGGTAGCGCAAAATCAGCAAACCATCCCTTCCCGCTAACAGCCCCTAACCAATCTTCTGCATTTTTAAGAAGTGCCCTGCCGGCTCTCCCCAGAAAAATAAATGCACAAAATAACGCTTGAAATTTTGAAGAAACAAAAATTATCCTTTTATTTGCAACCACTTTCTGTCTGACAAGGCAAATGAATCCAGTGCCGTAAGCTACTGTATTCGACCCTTTGCCTTACCACGCCGGTGCTGCGACGGGCAAAAGCCCCGAGCAGAGAGGTCTGGGCGGTAGAAAGTTTTTTTGGGATGGCGTTTATCCGACGCCTTGTTTCTGACATCGTGAAATCTAGCAGTTTCCCTTTCGTCACGGAGCATGGCAACGATAGATGCCCATGGGTGTTTATATTACGCCCCACCCCAGCCGTATCCGCTTTGTTCATCCAACAAGGCGGAAAACGTGTTGGCTATGGGAAAAGTGTATAAATATCGGCGTGGGTTTCTGTGCGTTGCTCGTTCTTGACGAAAGGGCATGCTAGAGCCTCACGATGTAGAACGGGCGGCCGGGTCAGACGATCCACGCTTTTCGTTTTACACACCCAAATCCTCTGGCATGAAACTTCTCATCACATCAAGGGACTGCGTCGAAGTAGTCAATCTCGACAAAGTAGTTTATCTTAAGGCCGATGGCAACTACACCGATTTCTATTTCAGCGATGGAAAGGTGCGCTCTCATCTTTCCACGCTTTCCGTCTTCGAAGAAGCCGTCACCGCCCGCTATGCCGTGGCCGGCATCCCCTCCCCCTTCTTCCGCATGGGCCGCAGCTACTTCATCAATGTGAGCTACATCGCCTCCGTCAACCTGGCCCGCAACATCCTGCTTTTTGACACCGAGGCCGTCAAGCCCGTCATTGTGGCGCGCGGGCAGCTCAAGTTGTTGCGCGCCTTTGTCGATGCCTACTACCACAATTCGCTCGAAGCCACGAGCTACGAGCAGGAGCAAGGCCAGTAGCTCCTGGAGTCCCTTTTTATTGTTCATACACCAAACCCACATCGTTCAAGTATTATTCCCAGCGGTTCACACACAGCCCCTTTCCGTTAGACAACCATAATCTGTAGTTGCCCTAATTTTGCACAAGAAAGTAGGCGTATGCCCTGTTTGCTCTCCTATTTATATAAAGATGAGAAAGAGCGGAAGGGGCTTCGCCACAGTAAAAGTGAAAACAGCAAAAACAACAACAAATAACAAATTCTACAGATTATGAAAACAAAGGTAATGCTTTCACTTGTAGCCATGGCATCCACGCCGTTGGCAGCGCTTGCCGACGCCGACATCTCCAGCCAAGTCGGCACAGCAGTCAGCGATTGGACCAAGACGACGGGCGCCGCTTTGAAACTGGAGAATGGTCTCTTTGTTTCGACCGATGGCTCCCAGATTAGCCAGAAGGTTGGCAAACTCGTGCCTGGTTCATACACCCTCAGCGCTACTACGAAAACCAACGCCAAACTCTTTGTGAACAACAAGGAACTCCCCGCCAATGGCGTGTTTACCCTCACCACGGAGCAGGACGTCACCATCACTGTCAAAGCGGTTACCGCAAACACGCAGTTCAAGGTAGGAGGCTTCTCGCTGATGCTCAACTTCGACTTCACGGCCCTCTACAACAAACTCAACACGCGCCTCTCCACCGCCTTCTCCAAGCTCCACACCGAAACGCAGGACGCTTGGGAACTGGAGCTGTTGAGCCAATACCAGACTACCCTCTCCGTCAAGATTGAAAAAGTAAAAGACGGAGACCAGACCTCCTACGATACTTATAAAGCATTCAAGCTCTACAACGAGCCCTCTCTCCTCGAAACTGAAATCAACACCTTCGTGGCCAATGTAGAAGCCGCCGAGGCCAACTTGTCCGCATACAATTACGCCACCACCGAGCTGCGCAAAGTCGAAACCGATTGGAACAGCCTCAACGTCAAGCTCTCCAACGCTACCGACAATGCCAAGGCCCAATATGCCGAGACCGTTGCAGCCATCAGCAACGATATCGAGGCACAGAAGGCAGCCGTAGAAGCCGCCTACACCGGCCGCACTGCCGCCGCAAACTACCCCAAGACCGTAGTGGACGAAAACTGCACGGGCCTCAAGACCCGCATCACAGAGGCTTCCAAGGGTATCGACAATGCCGACGGCAACAGCGCCGACTTCAATGCCGTAAAGGCCGAGATTGACAAGGCAAAGGCCATCTACAACTCCACGGTTCAGCAATTGATGAAGGACATCACGGCCGATGCTGCCGGCAATAGCTACGAGGCCATTCTCCAGCACGCCCAGACGGATCTCAGCAAGGAATATGCCAAGCTTGCCGAGGCAGAAAAGGCCAATGCCGAGAATGCCACGGACAACAAGAAAGATAACCTGGAGAAGGTTGCCAAGGCCAAGGCCAATATGGCCAGCATTTCTGCCGCATACATGGCCAAGTACGACAGCTACAAGGCTGCTTACCTCGATGTGAAGAATGTCCTTGAAGATCCCGTAGACGGCATTGAGGCCAACCTGAAGAAGATTGGCGACAACAGCTACGTCGCAGACATCCAGGCCATCAACGAAAAGATTGATGCCATCAAGGCTACCTTTGCCCAAGGCATGGCAGACAACGTAGATGTTCCCAACTACGCGGCAGCAAAGGCTGAGGTAGAGACGCTTCTCTCAGCACTCCGCACCAAGACTGACGGCACCATCAACAACTACAATGCCAACCAGTCTGTCCTCACTACGCTCAACAACTCGCAAACGAAGCTCAACAAGGCCAACACCGATGTCAATGCCCTCGCGTCCAAGAAGGGCAACTACAAGGCTGCCGGCCGCTGGACCACTACGCCCGCTGAACTCCAAAAGCGCATCAACGACTTCAAGGCAGCCCTCGCCGCCGCTTACGCGGAAGGCACAGCCGTAGCCTTCAAGAATGCCAACGCGAGCGCCTTCACTGCCCTCGACAACGACATCGCCGCCTATCTCCAGACAGCCAAGAACGCACTGGCTGAGTACGACAAGATTGTAGACCTGAAGAAGGACTGGGAGACCAAGCTCACCGCCATCAAAGCCTACATCGTGGAAGAAGACTACAGCGTCATCGCTGCCGACCGCGTCACCTACGGCCAGAAGTTGGCCAACATTCAGGCTGCCATCGACCTCCTGCAGGAGAACCTCACGGCTGCCTTGGCAGAAATTGACATCGAGCACTACGATGCACTGCTTGCCGTAGACCGCACGGCCCCCGCCGAACTTGGCATCACGAAGGCAAAGTTCGAAGCCGACCGCAAACAGTACCAGAGCGACATCAACGTCAATGCAGCCAAGAACCTCCTCACCCTCGTGAACAACAACATCGCTGCCATGCGGGAGGTGCTGGATGACATTCACAATGATTATACCCCTGAGAAGCTCGGCAAGAGCTATACGGCCACAAAGGCGAAGTTCGACAACATCCGGGATAGAATCAATGCGCTGGTCATCCCTGACGAAATCGAGATTACCGCCGAGACCGCATCTGCAAAGCGTGAGCAGCTCAACGAAGTCAATAGCAAGCTTGTACAAATCAGAGCCGATTTCGACAAGGTGAAGGCCGATGCCGACAAGGCAGTCGAGAAAGTCGCAGCCAACAACGCCCAGAAGACCGCAGTCGATGCCGAAATGGCTACTGTGCTCACCAGCATGGCGCTCGTCAAGTCGTCCAACGAAGACCCGAAACGCAAAGACGAGTTCCAGACTTCCTACAACACCTTGAAGGCGACATACAACGAAATCATCAGCAAGATCAATACGTCGTATGATGCCGAAACCTTGGTGGCCGACTACAACGGCAACGGCACAGCGGCTAAGCCCGGCATCAAGAAGGAAATTGCAGACCTCAACAAGAAAGTGGATACAGAGAAAGCCAAGGCAGTTGCTTCTACAGCCAACTGGAACGCTTATCAGGCCCAGCTGAAGACTGTGGAGGATGCAAACTTCTACACGGCCTCCACGCCCGAAGCTCCGGCAGGTCTGTTCAACGCAGCCCGTGCTGCCATCAACGCATTGGCTACTTCCGTCAATGCCGGTCAGACCTTCTACCTCAACAAGGTGAATGGTTATGAAACGGAACTCAACACGCTTAAGACCAACATCGCCACCAACTACAATCAGAGGAAGTCTACGGGTTACACGGCAACCGTTAATCAGAAGGTAAATGCCTTGACAAGTGCCATTCCCGCAGCAGCAACGGATGCCAAGAACAACGAGGATGCCCACAACGAGCAGGTAGCTGCGCAGACGAAGACGCAGGAAACTTGGCTGAG
>CAMGGA010000090.1 GCA_946055515.1 uncultured Bacteroidales bacterium | reverse complement strand
GGGAAGTTCACGCTGTATTTCGTGCGCCAGTAGTGCTTCTGGAGGTAGCGCAGGTGTCGCGCCATCATCGTGAGGTCCGTGCGCCATTCCTTCTCCAGTCCGATAAGCACTCCCATGCCGATGGAGTGCACCCCCGCCTGGCCCATGCGGTCGAAGCCGTTCACGCGCCACTCGAAGTTCGACTTCATGCCTCGGGGGTGGTAGAGGCGGTAGTTCTCGCGGTGGTACGTTTCTTGGAAACAGATCACGCCGTTCATCCCGTGGCGCGTCAGTTCGCGGTACTCCTCCGCCTCGAGCGGCATCACCTCGATTTTCAGGTTCGAGAAGTAGGGTTTGGCCAAATCCAGTGCCCGCGACAAGTAGGGGACGCCCGCCTTGGCCGGGTTTTCGCCCGTGACGAGCAGCAGGTTCTCGAAGGGGCCCAGCGCCTTGATGGCCTCGTACTCCCTCACCATCTCTTCGGGCGTGAGGATGGTGCGTGCCATCTTGTTGGCCACGTGGAAGCCACAGTAGACACACGAGTTCGTACACGAGTTGGTCAGGTAGAGCGGGATAAACATCGAGACCGTGCGGCCGAAGCGCTCTTGGGTGAAACGGCGCGAGCGGGCCGCCATCTGTTCGAGGTAGGGCGCGGCGGCGGGCGAGATGAGCGCCATGAAGTCGTCCACGTCGAGGTGAGACTTCGCCAGGGCCCGCTCCACGTCGGAAGCGGTTTTTGCCGCGATGGCAGCCGTAGTCTCGTCCCAGTTATAGTTTAGTAGTTCGTCGGAAAACATGGTTCAGAAGTTGAAAGCCGGGAAAGGATAGGGCTCCGCTGCGGGGCGGGCGGAGCAGGGAAAAGAGAGACGCTTAGTCGTTGAGAAACGAAGTGAGCGGCGAACTGGCCTGCGCTTCGAGCGAATGGATCTGCGCGGGGAGTCCTGCCTCGTAAGCCTCGCGGCCGCACTCAACCGCCTTCTTGAAAGCCGCAGCCATGGCGGCGGGATTGCCCGCAACGGCGATGGCCGTATTGACCAGACAAGCCGATGCACCCATTTCCATGGCTTCAGCCGCGTGGCTCGGCGCACCGATGCCCGCATCCACGACGATGGGCACCGTGGCCTGTTCGATGATGATGGAGAGGAAGTCGCGCGTGCGCAGTCCGCGGTTGGTGCCGATGGGTGCGCCGAGCGGCATCACGGCTGCTGCCCCCGCTTCCTCGAGCCGCTTGCAGAGCGTGGGGTCAGCCTGGCAGTAGGGCAGCACCACGAAACCCATTTTCGCCAGGGCCTCTGTGGCCTTGAGCGTTTCCACACTGTCGGGGAGCAGGTAGCGCGGGTCGGGGTGGATTTCCAGCTTCAGCCAATTCGTGCCGAAAGCCTCGCGTGCCAGTTGGGCGGCAAAGATAGCCTCCTCGGCGTCGCGCACGCCCGAAGTGTTGGGCAGGAGCTGGAGCGATTGGTGGGGGATGTGGGCCAGCATGTCGTCGTTGGCGTCGCCCATTTCCACACGTTTCATGGCCAGTGTGACCATTTCCGTGCCCGAGGCTTCGATGGCCTGCTGCATTTCCTGGTTGCAGCGGAACTTGCCCGTGCCCATGAACAGCCGCGAATGGAACTCGCGGCCGGCTATGATGAGATTTTGCATGAGAAGAAAATTTTGGTGATACAGAAATGGAGAAATCCCGCGTGGCCGCTATCCGCCGCAAACCGCCTTGATGACCGTGATGCGCGCCCCCTCGTGGAGCGGCGTGTCGGCCCAGGTCGTTTTCGGCACGAGTTTCCCATCGACGGCCAGGGCCACTCCCATTGCCGGGAGGGCGAGCTGTTCGGTGAGTTGGAGAATGGTAGCGGCTTCGGTTTGCAGCGCCTCGTTGTTGAGATATACTTGCATGGCAGAAAGAGGTTGTGAAATCAGTGGAAAGAAATCTGTTTCTGCGAAGTGGGAGGGGCGTGCTCTTGCGCACTGCTGAGCGCCGGGAGGTAGAAAGCAGTCGGGTGAAAGGAGCAATGCCTACGGCAGGATGAACTGCATCAGGTCGTAAGGGTATAATCTCAGCCGCGCGGAGCGACACCCCTTTGTCTTCACGCAGGCAAAAGTAGCAGAAAGGAAGCAGAACACCAAGAAATCCGACTGAAAAAAGCTGTGCCCCGCCCCGTGTGGACTTATTTGCGGTTTTCTGTGGTCCCTTTTCTCTGCAAGCCACCCCGCAGCGTCAGTCCTCGATGAACACCTCCAGCGCCCCGAACCCTTCGGCCCCGGGAATCAGGTCGATGCGCTGCGTGGAGGCAGGGAAGAGCAGCGTTTCGCCCGCGTGGAGGGAGGTTTCGCCCTCGTCGTAGCAGAGGCGCGCCTCGCCCTGGAAGGCCACGAAAATGCGGAAATAGTCCGTCTGCGCACAGTCGATGCGGTGCGGCGTCGCGAGGCGGTGTACCGTTGTGGTGAAACATTCGCCGTGCGCCGGAGCACCTGCTGCGCCGCAGGCCGGGGCAGGGTGGACAACGCCCTCGGCAAAAGGTTCGTAGCGGAGGGCACGCTGTGCCATGTCGATGTGGAGCTGCCGCTTGTTTCCCTGCGCGTCGGTGCGGTCGTAGTCGTACACGCGGAACGTGTCGTCGCTCGCCTGTTGCACCTCCACCAGCAGCAGTCCTGCGCCAATGCTGTGGATGCAGCCCGCAGGCACATAGAACGTGTCACCCGCCTCGGGGTGGAACGTCTGTAGGAAGTCGAGCAGCCTGCCCTCGCGGACCGCTTCGGCGAAGCAGGCGGGCGAGAGCGGGCGGTTGAACCCCAGGAAAAGTTTGGCCCCGGGTTCCGCCGTGACAATGTGCCACATCTCGGTCTTGCCGTAGGCGTGTCCCAGCGTGTGGGCCAGGGCATCGTCGGGGTGTACCTGGATGCTCAGGTCGCGCGCCGGGTTGAGAAACTTGATGAGCAGCGGAAACCGCGTGCCGAAGCGCTCGAAGTTCCGCTTGCCCAGCAGTGCGGTGCCGTGTTGCCCGATGAGCCACGAGAGCGTCCGCCCCTCGTATTCCCCCTCCGCCACCGGCGTGGCCCCCGCTTCGAAGTCGGCGATTTCCCAGCTTTCGCCCACCTGCTCCGGGGCATGGTCAAGGTGCTTCAGGGCAGCGATGTCCTCGCCGCCCCAAAGAGTCTGTTTCAGAATGGGGGAAAAACGGAGCGCTTTCATAAGAAGGGAAACCCGCGCAGGCATGCACGGAGCATGCGGCTGGGGCGTGGGCAGAGAAGATTTAGAGATGAAGCGATTGGAGCAGTTGCTCGGTCGCAGCCTGTTGGCTTTCGCCGAGGTCCATATACTTATAGAGTGCTTTTAGGGCAGCGCGTGCGGTGAGCAGGTGCGTCGATTGCAGCGCCGTTTCCGTTTGGTCGAGAAACTCCGCCTCGTCGCGCGGAGAGGGAGTGAGTCCCTGCATGAAGAGCCGGGCCAGGAGCAGGTAGGCACAGAGCTGGTGCATCGGGTCCTCCTGCGCCATCCATTCGAAAGCCTTGGTCGAGGCCCAGTGCGTGCGTGCGAAGAGGTGCATCACGGTACACTCCGCCTCCTCGGCAAACCGCATCTGCTCCACCCAGATTTCGCCCAGTTCGGCGTCGAACGATTCGGGCGGCATCAGCAGGCCCGCGAGCAGGCGGCATTCGCGGATGTCCTCTTTCCAGAGCGCGGCGGCCAGTTCGTAGGTATGGGGCAGGGAGTCGGCCATCTCCTTCAGCCGTGGAAGTTCCACGCCGAAGTTCACCTTGTAGTTCAGTCCCTTCTCTCGCATCGAGTGGCTCACGGGTCCGTTCATCACGCCGCGCAGTGCGCGTTTGATGAGCCGTATTTGTTCATTCAGGTCGTTCTGGGCCATTTTTATAGTGTAGAATAGAGGAGGTGCAAAGGTAGTACAAGGTGAGCGCTATGCAAAATAAAAGCCGAAGAATTTCTTTTGCTCTCTTCAGGAGCTGCGGTGCCGCACCGCGGGATGAGCTGCAAGTCCATGCTTGCATATCCTGCGCTGCGGCACCGCAGTTCCTGTTCAGGGCAGGCTCTCAGCCCATTAGCGTTGGAGCAGGCGCAGGGCACAGGTCAGGGCAGCCGATTGCGGGGCACGGAAATAACTGTCGAAAGTTTCCTCGACCGCCACGTCGGGAATCAGCCCCCCGGCCCACGAAATGGTTGTCGCCGGGACCGATGTCGTGTTTCGAGCAGATATTGGCCCACGCCACGCCTTCCTGCAGGGTGAGGCGGACACCGTTGCCCGTGCTGCCGCCCGATGGTTCGCCCACCAGGCGTGCGCGCCCGTTGCCCTGCAGAATGGCCGAGAAATCCTCCGCTGCGCTGAACGTGCCGCGGTTGATGAGTACGACAATCGGTCGCGTGTAGGGCGCGATGCCACTCTTCCCATACAGGCAGCGCCTTCTTGTCCAGTGGAAGGGGCGGGAATGGAAAAGTCTGGCCGAAGCGCCTGCTCATTCCACAAACACAAATTGGACATCGCCCGCGCCGATTTCAAAATGGAGTTTGGCGATACCGAGGTCCATCTGCGTGTAGCCCACGAGCGAGAACAGGCGCGAAGCCCGCACGAGGTGCCGGCCCGAGGCATCGGTGCCGAGGTAGTCGAAGCGGAACTTCTGCTGATTGATGGCCGTGGGCGCTTTCAGCGCAGCCTCCACGCCGCGCACGAACCATTCCGGCGAGTCGCTGTCCGCATTGCTCACCTGCGCCACCGTTTTGCGGCGGTGCGTGCGTTCGGGTTGTCCCGAAGCCTTGCCGAGCGCAATCATGCAGACCAGTTTTTCCCCCGGTGACAGCACGTATCGCCCCGGCTGCTTGCGGTAAGTGAGGCCCGCCCAGCACGAGCCGAGGCCCAGCTGCCAGGCCAGCAACACCAGTTGTTCGCCGTAGTAGCCCGCCCGCTCGTCCAGGTCGGGAGCCTTCCGGCCTGCCACAACGAGGTAGTTCTCCACACCCTTGAACTGCCCGTAGGCCATGCCGCGGCTGAAGCAGCGCGGTTCGTTCTGCACCAGCTGGAAGTGCAGGTCCGCCGTAGCGTTGATTTCGTCGATTTTCGCCTGTAGCGCATCTGCCTGCGCCGCCGTGAGCGGTTCGGGCAGATAGTGGCGCACACTGTGGCGCGCCCCGATAGCTTCGAGAAGGGTCATCATTTTTGCTTGTTGATCAAGAAAATACCACCCGCGGCCAAGGCCAAGGCCACGATGTATTTGGCGTAAAACGGTTCGCCGAGACAAAGGCACGACGTCACCGCCCCGACTACGGGGATGAGCGAATTGAAGATGGCCACTTTGCCGACAGGATTGACCATGATGAGACGGTTGTAGAGCATGAAACCCAAGGCCGAAATGCCCGTGAGCAGGAGCAGGATGACCACGCCCCAGAGCGTCACCGCCGGCAGCGTGCCCCCCATGGCCCAGGCCGGCACCATCAGCAGCGCGCCGCCGATGGACAGGCTGTAGCCCGTGCCCGCCAGCACGTCCACGCGCCGCGTGAGATTCCGCGTCAGGAGCGAGGCAAAGGCACTGCACAGGGCGTTGAGCACAATCATGCCGTCGCCCCAGAAGGTGAATGCCCCGCTGTCCTCGCCACCGAGGTTCAGCGCCATCACGCCCGCCAGGCCCACGGCGCATCCCAGCGCCTTGCGCTTCGTGAAGCGGTCGCTCTTGAAGAACACGCAGGCCAGGATCACCACGGCAAACACGCCGAGCGAATTGAGAATGGCCGCGCGTGCCCCCGCGCTGTGCGACAGGCCGATGTAGAAAGCGGCGTAGTGGATGGTGGTGTTCAGCAGCGCGAAGACCACCATGAAGCCCCAGTCGCGCCATCCCCCGCGCATGGCGAAGGAGCGGTGTTGACCCTGCGCGAAAGCCAGCACGATGAGTCCCGCGAGGAAAAAGCGGATGCCTGCGAAGAGCATTTTGCTCCCCGTCATTTCCGGCTGGATTTGGAATTCGGCAAAGCCCAGTTTGATGAGCGGGTAGGCCCATCCCCACGCCACGGCGGCGGTGAGGGCGAAGAGCGACACCCACAGCGGGCGGACAAACAGGCTGTCGGCGTGCTGTGGGTTCGCGGGTACGGTCGAAGGAGATTTGGAATGTGTCATGGTCAAAAAATCGCCACTCGTCGCCCGAAAGGAGGTGGGCACGGGTGTGCGGAAGTGGATGTTGGGATAATTGCGAAGCAAAATTACTGCAATTCGCTTGTTCGGCCAAGGGAGGGGACGGAGAAAAGGGTAAAAGAAGTGCTTGCTTTTCGTAATGGCAGGAATCTGTATCTGTGTTTGTCGGTGGGTGGGGCAGGGGGCTCAACTCGGCGAGTTGAATTTTCTGAGCCTGGGATAGAATATCCAGTCCCTGGATTCTTTTTCCCGATTCCAGGCTTTGGAGCGCCTGGCCTTCGCCCCAGCCAGCGAATGCAGCAGTGGGCGGGGTGGGTAGGGCGTGGTCGGGGCAAGTGGGGAGGAATGGCAAAAGGGGTGAAGGGAAATGG
>CAMGGA010000089.1 GCA_946055515.1 uncultured Bacteroidales bacterium | reverse complement strand
GGCAACTTTATAGACAAGGTGACTTTCTCCAACATCACCATTGATGAGGCTTCGGCCGCCCACTTCCTTCCATCGCGCATAGTGGACTTCGATAGCCTTCATCGGGTAAAGGACTATACGATAGAGAATGTGGTGTACGGAAATCGTCCGCACGACAGCGAACGCGACGAGATTCGGCAAAGTCCATATTAGGCAGCAGATTGTATGATAGGCCTGAGGCCACAAGAGATTTATGTCGCGAGTATTGAAAGCATACCCATATACAGCCGAAATTACTGGCTGGCCATTAGATTGATTTCAATATGTAAACGAAATAACGCTTTTGTGGCCTCTTTATTTAGAATAATACAATCCTTGGCGGGATGATTGAGAACAATGTGTTATATTTGCGCCTATAACCATAACAAAAAGTAAATTAGCATGAACCTATTTATTCGTAAAACGAGTGAGGCCTTGCTCCGCGAGGCCGAGAACGAAGGGGGAACGGGCTTGCGCCGCGTGTTGGGCCCTTGGGGGCTGATTGCGCTGGGCGTGGGCGTCATCATTGGTGCCGGCTTGTTCTCCGTGACAGGCATTGTGGCGGGTGAGCACACCGGGCCCGCTATCGTGTTGAGTTTCGCCATCGCGGCAGTCGCCTGCGCCTTTGCCGGGCTCTGCTATGCCGAGTTCGCATCCATGCTCCCCATCTCGGGTTCGGCCTATACCTATTCCTATTTCACCATGGGCGAACTCGTTGCCTGGATCATCGGGTGGGACCTTGTCTTGGAGTATGCCGTGGCCGCCATGGCCGTGAGCATTTCCTGGAGCCGCTACTTCTGCGTGATGCTCTCCGATTTCGGCATCCATCTGCCCGCAGCGTTCGTTGCCTGTCCGGCGGACGGCGGCGTGTTCAACCTTCCCGCAGCCCTCTTGGTCGTGGTGCTTTCGCTTATTCTGGTGCGCGGTACGAAGGGAAGTTCTCGGTTCAACGACTTCATGGTCTTGTTGAAACTCGCCGTAGTCGTCGCCTTCATCGTCATCGGCCTGCGCTACGTGAACAGTGACAACCTCACGCCATTCATTCCCGAGAACACTGGCGTCTTCGGCGAGTACGGGTGGAGCGGCGTGTTGCGTGGCGCAGCCATCGTATTCTTCGCATACATCGGCTTCGATGCCGTAAGTACAGCCGCACAGGAAACCATCAATCCCCGCCGCAACATGCCCATCGGCATCTTGGGCTCCCTCCTTGTCTGTACCTTATTATATATGCTCTTCGCCTTCGTCATGACCGGCGTAGTAGATTATCATGCCTATATCGGAACCGACAGCATTGCCCCGGCTGCCACCGCCGTGGCCCACATGGGGCCCGCGGGAGCAGATGGCGTGGTCGTCCCGGCCTATCCCTGGCTCAACCGCGGCATCATCTTCGCCATTTTGCTCGGCTATGCCAGTGTGGTGCTGGTGATGTTGATGGGGCAGAGCCGCGTGTTCTTCAGCATGAGCAAGGACGGCCTGTTGCCGCCGCTCTTTTCCCACCTCCACGACCGCTTCCACACCCCTGCCCGCAGCAATCTCCTCTTCATGGTGCTGATAGCCACCTGTTCGGGCCTTATTCCTCCCGGTGTGGCGGGTGAAATGACCAGCATCGGCACGCTTTTCGCCTTTGCCCTCGTATGTTTGGGCGTCATTGTCGTTCGCCGCACCCAGCCCGATGCGCCGCGCAGTTTCAAGACCCCCCTTGTGCCCTATATCCCAGCCGCGGGTGTGGTATGCTGTGTGGCCATGATGCTCTTCCTGCCTGCCGACACATGGATTCGGCTTGTCATGTGGATGGTATTGGGCATAGACATCTATTCCTTCTACGGACTTCGCCACAGCAAGATAGGGGGTGGCACCGTGCATCGCCATGGCCAGACCATCCTCAGCGCGATAGGCGGGTTCATTTCCCTGCTCTGCGTCATCACGGGGCTTTGGCATCAGCAGACCATCGGGTGGAATGCCGACAAGACCATGCTATGGATAGCCGTCGGATTTGGCGTAGCCCACATCTTTTTCTTCCTCGTGAGAGGTTTTACGGCGAAAAAATAAGCTTTTCCCGGGCATTTTCAAAGAAAAACGTGCGCTGCCGCTTGCAGTTCTTGAAAAAAGCACTACTTTTGCGCCGCAATTTTGCAGTTAATCAAACATTCATTCAAAACCATTATGATGAACCAGTACGAGACCGTTTTCATTATGACTCCCGTTTTGTCTGACCAACAGATGAAGGAAACGGTCGAAAAGTTCAAGGGTATTCTCACCGCCGCTGGTGCTGAGATTATCAATGAAGAAGAATGGGGCCTCAAGTCAATGGCTTACCCCATTCAGAAAAAGTCCACCGGCTTCTACGAACTGATTGAGTTCAAGGCTGAGCCCACCGTGTTGGCAAAACTCGAAACCGCTTACCGTCGTGACGAGCGCATCATCCGCTACCTCACCGTGAAGCTCGAAAAGTATGCAGCTGAATATGCTGCCAAGCGTCGTAACAGGTTTAACAAGAAGGAGGACTAAACAATGGCACAAGCACAATCTGAAATCCGTTATCTCACCCCGCCCACTGTGGACGTGAAGAAAAAGAAGTATTGCCGTTTCAAGAAGAGCGGTATCAAGTACATCGACTACAAGGATCCCGAATTCTTGAAGAAGTTCCTGAATGAACAGGGCAAGATTCTGCCCCGTCGCATCACGGGTACTTCCCTCAAGTTCCAGCGCCGTGTGGCACAGGCCGTGAAGCGTGCCCGTCACCTGGCTCTCCTTCCCTACGTAACCGATTTGATGAAATAATAAAGAGGAGGCAATAAGATATGGAAATCATTCTGAAAGAAAACGTAGCCGGCCTTGGCTATAAGGACGACATCGTAAACGTAAAGAACGGCTACGGCCGCAACTACCTTATCCCCACGGGTAAGGCTGTGATTGCCTCTGAATCGGCAAAGAAGGTGCTGGCAGAAAACCTCAAGCAGCGCGCCCACAAGCTCGCCAAGATCAAGGCCGATGCTGAAGAACTCGCTGCCAAGCTGGGTGCCGTTGAACCTTTGAAGATTACTACCAAGGTAAGCTCCACCGGCTCCATCTACGGCTCTGTCAATGCCCTCCACATCTCCGACGAGCTCGCTAAGCTCGGCTTCGAAATCGACCGCAAGTCTATCGAAGTGAAGGACGTGAAGGAAGTTGGCTCCTACAAGGCTGTTGTACGTCTCCACAAGGAAGTTTCTGTAGAAATTCCTTTTGAAGTTGTAGCTGAAGAGGAAGCCTAAGACTACCGACACGCTTTACTCTCTTCGAGAATAAACAATGCCGCTTCCCCGCACAAGGGAAGCGGCATTTTCATTTTATATATGCGCGTATTTATCTATCTCTCCTTCGACGGGACAAACTACCATGGCTGGCAGGTGCAACCCAATGCCGTCAGTGTACAACAGCGGCTCAATGAAGCACTCTCAACCTTGCTCCGACAGCCCACAGAAGTAACAGGAGCAGGACGCACCGATGCTGGAGTGCATGCAGCCATGATGGTGGCACACGCAGAAGTGCCCAAGGAAACAGACCTTCGCCAGCTCTGCTTCAAACTCAACCGCATCTTGCCGCCCGACATCGCCGTGCAGCGGTTGGTGCGGATGCAGCCCGAAGCACACGCCCGCTTCGATGCCACCTCGCGCACTTACCACTATTGGATTTACACCCAGAAGAACCCCTTCCGCCGACAATATGCTGCCCGCATCACTTTTCCCCTCGATTTCGAGCAAATGAACCGCGCGGCAGCCATGCTCCTCGAGGTCAGCGACTTCACGAGTTTCTCTAAGCTCCACACCGATGCGAAGACCAACATCTGCCGCGTCACCCGGGCCCATTGGGAAGAAGTAGAGCCCGACCTCTGGCGCTTCGAAATCACCGCCGACCGCTTCCTGCGCAACATGGTGCGCGCCGTGGTGGGCACCCTCGTCGAGGTAGGCCGCGGTCGCCTCACCCTCGAAGGCTTCCAACGTGTAATTCAAGAGAAAAGCCGCCAGGCCGCGGGCGACTCCATGCCCGGCAATGCACTCTCGCTGGTCCACATCACCTATCCCGAAAACCTCTTCCTCGACTGATACATCCCCTCCCATGCTTGCCCCGCAAATAGCCCATTCCACTCGTGAGGAACGCCTCCTCTTCGTGCAGGAGCGCTTCCATTGCCGCTATCCAGCCTGTGGCGGTTGCGGTTCGTGCCGTTTGCCGGACAAGCGCCCCGCCCTCCAAGTCTTTGCCGAATACATCGAAGGGCGCGTAGAGTTCGTAAAGATTGCAGCCCAACTTTGGAAATAAACCAACTTGCGCCATGAAGAATTTTCAACTCAAATCCGCCTACGCCCCCTCGGGCGATCAGCCCGAAGCCATTCGCCAGCTCACCGAAGGCGTGAAGCGTGGCGAGCCCGCCCAAGTGCTGTTGGGAGTGACCGGTTCGGGAAAGACCTTTACCGTGGCCAACGTGATTGCGCAAGCCGGCAAGCCCACCCTCGTGCTCAGTCACAACAAGACTCTCGCCGCGCAGCTCTACACCGAGTTCAAGGCATTCTTTCCCGACAATGCCGTGGAATACTACGTCTCCTACTACGACTATTACCAGCCCGAAGCCTACATTGCCTCGACCGATACCTACATCGAAAAAGACCTCGCCATCAACGAGGACATCGACAAGCTGCGCCTCGCCGCCACCTCCTCCTTGCTCTCGGGCCGCAGCGATGTGATCGTCGTCTCGTCCGTGTCGTGCATCTACGGCATGGGCAACCCTGCCGCTTTCTACGAGAATGTCATTGAACTTCAAGTCGGGAAAACCCTCAGCCTGAACCGCCTGCTCGAAAAGCTCAATGCCAGCCTTTACGTGCGCAACGATGTCGCCCCCAAAGCTGGAAACTACCGCGTCAAGGGCGACAACGTCGATGTGTTCCTGGCCTATGCCGACGAAATCATTCGCATCAGTTTTTGGGACGAAGAAATCGACGGCATTGAGGAAGTCGATGCCATCACGGGCCGCCGCATCAACACGTTTGAGGACTACAAGATCTACCCCGCCAACCTTTTCCTCACCTCCAAGGAAACGCAGGAGCAGGCCATCCGCCAAATCCAGGACGACCTTGTGGCGCAAATCGCCGAATTTGAATTGCAGGGCAAACAGCTCGAAGCGAAACGTTTGAAGGAACGCGTCGAGTATGACATTGAGATGATACGCGAACTCGGCCACTGTTCGGGCATCGAAAACTATTCGCGCTATTTCGATGGGCGTGAACCCGGCACGCGTCCTTTCTGCCTGCTCGACTTCTTCCCCGAAGACTTCCTGCTGGTGGTCGATGAGAGCCACGTGACCGTGCCCCAGATCCGTGCCATGTATGGCGGCGACCGTTCGCGCAAGGAATCGCTCGTGAACTACGGCTTCCGCCTGCCCGCCGCCCTCGACAACCGTCCGCTGAAGTTCGAGGAGTTCCACGAAATGGCCCGCCAGGTCATCTACATCAGTGCCACGCCAGCCGAATACGAGCTTGAAGAGAGTGGGGGAGTGGTGGTGGACCAAGTCATCCGCCCCACGGGCCTGCTCGACCCGCCCATCGAAGTGCGCGACACCGACTACCCCGTCGACGACCTCATGGAAGAAATCCGCAGGCAGTGTGAAGCGGGCGAACGTACCCTCGTGACCACACTGACCAAGCGCATGGCCGAAGAACTCACCGACTATCTGCTCAACAACGGTGTGAACACGGCCTATATCCACAGCGACGTGGACACCCTCGAGCGCGTGCAGATTATGGACGACTTGCGCCGGGGCATCTACGACGTCCTCGTCGGCGTCAATCTCCTCCGCGAGGGACTCGACCTCCCCGAAGTCAGTTTGGTGGCCATTCTCGATGCCGACAAGGAGGGGTTTCTCCGCTCGGCCCGTTCGCTCACGCAGACAGCGGGGCGTGCGGCGCGCAATGTGAACGGCCGCGTGATTATGTATGCCAAAGAAATCACCCAGTCCATGCAGCAGACCATCGACGAAACGGAGCGCCGCCGCACCAAGCAGCTGGCCTACAACGAGCTCCACCACATCGTCCCCCGCCAGATTGTGAAGGCCCACGGTCTGGGCGAATTGGGCGCATTGGCCAAGAAGCAGGACAAGCTCGCCTCCGAAACCCTCACCCTGCCGCAGCGCCCCAAGGGCTATCAGTCCATCGAAGAGCACAGCCTTCCCCAGGCCGCCGAAGCCGCCTTGGACTATGGAAAGAAGGAAACGCCCGAAGCCCGCATCGAACGTCTCCGCAAACTCATGAAGGAAGCTGCCGCCCGTTTCGACTTCATCGAAGCCGCCCAGCTCCGCGACGAAATCTGCCGACTCGAAGCGGCGCAGCAATCCTGATTGCTTTTGTTTGTCCAAACCATCTAATGGGCTGGGGTAGTGCGCAACGCTCCAGCCCAACGCTTTTGCATAGCGCATTTTCGCCCGGTTTCCCCTTGTTTTCTCCTCAAAACCTCCTTATATATACGTAATTTTTCCCCCGAAAAAACCCTTCACAGCTTCACAGAATGCTTGTTTCTCTCTGAG
>CAMGGA010000088.1 GCA_946055515.1 uncultured Bacteroidales bacterium | reverse complement strand
AGTCCGTCGTAGGCTAAGGTGACAGGTTCGGGAAGCGTGGGGGCCACTGCGGCGTGCAGGCCCATTTGGTGGGAGGCATGGACGAGGAAGGCTTGCTGGGGATGGATTTGGCGAATGAGCGACAAGGCATCGCCGAGAGTCTGGTGGGAGGGATGGGGCGTGGGGCGCAAGGCATTGACCACCAAGGTCTGCACGCCCACAAGCGGTTCGAGCGCTGCTTCGGGCAAACGGCTCAGGTCGGTGATGTAGGCGAGCCGGCGGCCTAATTGCCAGGCAAAGATGGGCAGACGTGCGTGGTAGACGACAAAGGGTGTCCACTCCATGCCGCACACCTCCACCGGCTCCCCTGGACGAACGGCATGGAGGCGGATGTCGGGCACACCGGGATATTTGTGTTCTACAAAACAATAGGGCATTCGCTCGCGCTGGTGGCGCGCACAGAGTTCGTCGGCATAGATGTCGATAGCGCCCTGTGCACAATAGGGCCGCAAGTCGTCAAGGCCGCCCACATGGTCGTAGTGCTCATGCGTGAGCAATACGGCACGGATGGGTGTTTCCCGCACCGATTCGGGCAAACGCAACATTTGCTGCCGAAAGTCGGGGCCGCAGTCTATCAACACCGACCCTTCGGGCGTTTCCAACAGGGCCGAGGTGCGCAAACGATGGTCGTGCAGGTCGGTGGAGCGGCACACTTCGCAGTGGCAACCTAACTGGGGGACGCCCGTGCTGGTACCTGTGCCGAGGAAATGCAAGCGTAGTTTCATGGCGGTGAATGGCGATGGGGTTACAGGATATTGGCTTCGGGACAGATTGCTATGCCAAACTTGGCCTTCACGTCGGCCTGTATCTGCTGGGCCATGGCCCATACTTCTGCACCCGTGGCTCCGCCATGGTTCACCAACACGAGGGCTTGCTTTTCGTAGACTCCTGCATGGCCCACGCGGCGGCCTTTCCATCCGCATTGCTCAATGAGCCAGCCTGCAGGCACCTTCACGCCGCCCTCCGCGGGAAAATGGGGCATCTCGGGATAGCTTTCCAGAAGGCTTTGACATTTGGCCTCGCTCACCACGGGGTTCATGAAGAACGAGCCCGCACTTCCCAGTTCCGAAGGGTCGGGCAATTTGGAGCGGCGCACTTCGATAATCAGCGCACGCAACGCCTCGGCCGAAAGCGAAGCGGGGTCAATGCCTCGACGCGCCACTTCACCCGCCAGGGCACGGTAAGACAGTTGGGGAACAAATTGGAGGGACAGCCGGAACACTACGTGGGTCACCACGTGCTGGCCGCGCAGCGCGGTCTTGAAGACGCTGCTGCGGTAGCCATACTGGCAGTTTTCCCTGCTGAACGTGCAGCGCTGGCCCGTGGCGACTTCAACGGTTTCCACCCGTTCGATGAACTGCCCCACTTCGGCCCCGTAGGCCCCGATGTTCTGCACGGCCGATGCGCCCACTTCGCCAGGGATGAGCGAAAGATTTTCCAGTCCGAAGTAGCCACGCTTTACAGCCTCGGCGACCCATTCGTCCCAGACCTCACCGGCGCCCACACGCACCCACACCGTGATTTCGTCGCGTTGCACTTCTTCTATGCCGCGGATCTGTGAGTGCAGGATAGTCCCTGCGAAATCTTTTGTAAAAAGGAGGTTGCTGCCGCCGCCGATGTGCAGCCACGGGCCTTCGCTGACTACTTGGGGCAACAATGCTTGCAGCGCTTCTACGCTGTCGTATTCCACGAAGTGCTTGCAATGGGCATCAATGCCAAACGTGTTGTATTTTTGGAGAGAGAACATAGGGAGGTCAGTATTAAAAAATTGGAGGTGATAAAGTGTTGCGCTTTGCGCGGGTGATGTAGGTTATTATGATACTGGCTAAAGGCAGTCTCTCAAATAGTGACTTTATAACCTCGTCACCTTATCTCTCATAACCATAACTCATAACCATCACATTAGTTTTCCAATCGCTCGAGCATCCACGAAGTGCCTTTTTTCACAAAGAAAAGCGAACAGCCCATACCGCCGGACTGACTGCAAATCATCAACACGCGGCGATGGGCGTTGCTGTAAGCCTGTCCGTAGTGGATGTTCGTGATTGTCCCTTTCGGGAGTTCCGGCCGATAGTCGGGCCACTGGCTCACGTCGAGCACGCCGTCGATGGTCTGGAAGTTATCTGCGTCGTAAGTTTTGAACTCGAAGGGGTCGGCGATATGGGAGAGTTGGAACGCTAAGCTGCGCGAGAACTTGTGGTAGAAATGATAGAAATCGCTGTTAGCATGGTCCTTCAGCGGGTGTTCTTGGATGGCCGTGAGGAACCAGCGGCCTCGCAGCCGGTCAAACACATATTGCTTCGCGCGCTGCTTGCTGAGGTAGATGGTTTCGACCACCACGTGCTTTACCGCCGTATCCTTTTCCGCGCTGATGGCCTTCGGATTGTCGAAGATCAGCGTGTACACGCCGCCCTTCGTGAAGAGAGGTGTAAACTTCCAGTCCTTGCTCTCCAATTTCGTAGCCACACCATCGACCGTGACGGACAAGGGAAAAACGATGCGTTCGAGTTGGAAGCGTCGGTTTTTCGTAAAACTATAGACGAAGTCGTCAAACAGTCCATCGGCAGCGAGCGGCGGTTCTGCCACAGCGTCCGTGGTGTCTACTGCTGCCTGTTCTGCGGAGTCAGCCGCCTCTGCAGGTACGGACTCGTTCACTTCGGGTGCGGTTCTTCGGCAGGAACTTATCGCGAAGAGCAACAGCAGCGCACAAAGGCAAACACGCCCAGAGGAAACGCTCCCTTGCACAAAGGGAAGAATGACACGGAAATAGGAAAGCGGTTTCATATCGTTGATGGCAATTTGGTGCAAAAGTATATCTTTTCCTGCAGAGCGGATAACGCGGGGAGTGTTTTTTATTTTTTGGAAAAACAAGGGGCGTTCAGGACAGGGCAAATGCGGGCGTGACGGGCGAGCCCACTGATTAAAATGCAGCTCTTATTGGTCGGTTCGCGAGGTTTGTCTACTTTTGCAGGGCTTCACGCATCTATTTAAAACAACCTTCATGCAAGAAACGCAAACAAACAACCCCTTTAAGTTCCTCAACGCGTGGGCGATGGAGAGCGGCCTGGCTTTAGGTGTCTACGGCTGCGCGTCGCTGGCCATGTTCAAGTGGTCGCTGCAGTTTCCCGCTGCGGGCGGACTCTTCACGCTGATGCTGGTGGGCGGGCCCGTGGTGGCCGCTCTGCTCACGAGACGGATGCGCTCCCGCTCCCGCGAGCCTCAGGCGCCCTTCAGTTTTGCCGAAGGATTTCTCCACACGCTGCTCACGGGACTCTACGCATCGCTCTGGGTAGCCCTCTTCATCTTCGTCTATCTCCGCTACTTCGACGGGGGCACGCTTTTCGCGCTCTACGCCAATCGCCTTTCTACGCCCGAAATGGCAAACTATCTGAAGGAGTCGGGCATGGGTGCGGAAATCGACGCACTCACGGGCGGCGGTGGCGTCAAGGCCCTGGCCGAATCCATGCAACGCATCGGTGCGGCTACCTACGCCTCACTGGCGCTCTACGCGGCCTTCGTGGTAAGTCCGGCCGTGGGCGTCGTGGTGGGCTGGATCATGAGAAGGACCTGATGAGGGACTAAGGTTATGAGGATTCTCCAAAGGTTATGAGGAATGAGGTTATGAGGTTATAAAGTTACTCTTTGAGCAACAGCCTTTAGCCCGTGACTTTATAACCTTATAACCTTATAACCTCAAACCACATAACCTTCTTCAAGCGAAAGCAACCTAACCTTCGAGCGAAGCGACCTAACCTCATACCTCCGATTACAACAACGACAAACAACTACGTAGCTTTATGCAAGACTATCAATACGACATTTCTGTGGTGGTGCCTCTTTTCAACGAGGAGGAGAGTCTGCCCGAACTCCGCGCCTGGATTGAGCGCGTAATGAACGACAATGGGTTTACCTACGAGATCATTTTCGTAAACGACGGCAGCACGGATGGCTCGTGGAAAGTCATCGAGCATTTTGCTGAAACCGACGAACACGTACACGGCATCAAGTTCCGCCGCAACTACGGAAAGAGCCCTGCGCTCTTCTGCGGTTTCCGCCGCGCCGCGGGCCGCGTGGTCATCACGATGGACGCAGACCTACAGGACTCGCCCGACGAAATCCCCGAACTCTACCGCATGGTGACGGAGGACGGCTACGACCTCGTTTCGGGCTACAAGCAGAAGCGCTACGACCCGCTCTCGAAGACCATCCCCACCAAACTCTTCAACGCCACGGCACGCAAGGTGAGCGGCATTCCCAACCTCCACGACTTCAACTGTGGCCTGAAGGCTTACCGCGCTGAAGTGGTGAAAAACATCGAGGTCTACGGCGAAATGCACCGCTACATCCCCTACCTCGCCAAGAACGCGGGCTTCAGCCGCATCGGCGAAAAGGTGGTACACCACCAGGCCCGCAAGTTCGGCAAAACGAAGTTCGGCGGCCTCAACCGCTTCGTCAATGGCTATCTGGACTTGCTCTCACTCTGGTTCCTGAACAGTTTCGGACTGAAGCCGATGCACGTGTTCGGTTTCCTCGGTTCGCTGATGTTTTTCTTCGGCTTCGTGGCCTGCATCGTAGTGGGCGCCAACAAACTCATGCACCTCGCCAACGGAGTGCCCGCTCCCTTGGTGACCGAATCGCCCTACTTCTTCATTGCCCTGACGCTCATGATCCTGGGCACGCAGCTCTTCGTGGCGGGCTTCCTCGGCGAACTCATCAGCCGCAATGCCGCAGGGCGCAACGACTACCAAATCGAGAAGGAGGTATGAAGCGCGCGCTCTTTCCATGGCTCTCCGTCCTCGCGGCGGTTTTCGCCGCGGGGTGTTCCAACATAGACTGTCCGCTGGACAACGTGGTCGTGGCGCAGGCGGGCCTCTATTCCTACGAAACGAAGAAGGCGCTCACACTCTCCGACTCGCTCACCATCGTAATCCCTCAAACGGGCGAGAAGGTGGTCAATCGGGCCACGGGCATCTCGTCGTTTCTCTTTCCGCTGAAGGAAGGTGCCGGCTGCGACACCCTGCTCTGCCGTTTCTCCAACAGCGCGGGGCAGCAGGCCACCGACACGCTCTTCCTCTCGCACACGCCTTCGCCCCACTTCGAGTCGCTCGACTGTCCGCCCGCCGTGTTCCACACGATTACCGCCGCGCGGGCCACGAGCCACAGCCTCGGCCTGATGCCACTCACCATCGACAGTGTTTCCGTTGTTCGCTCTTCCGTAAACTATGACGACATTGAGAATATTCGCCTTTTCCTTCGCGCTACTGCTTCACATTAGCGCGCTCTTCGCTCAGACTCCCGCCGACTCGCTCCGGCCTGCCCCCGTGCGTGGCGTGCAATATGCTTCGCCCGCCGAAGCTGCGGCGGCCCTTGCCGCCCGCAAGGAACCTTTCTGGGCGGGTGGAAGTGTCTCGGTCAATCTGGCCGGGGCCGTGCTTGCGGCCTGCTCTCCCTACGGCGAGTACGAGGCTGCCGCCCGGCTGAATTGGCACGGACGTTTCTTCCCCACGGCCGAAGTGGGACTGGGCGTGAGCGACCACACGAACGAGACCACGGACATTCACTACAAGGTCAGTGCGCCCTACTTCCGCTTAGGGCTGGACTACAATGTGGCGAAACACGTGAACGATGCGGGGCGCATCTTCGTCGGTCTGCGCTATGGTTTCTCTTCCTTCAAGTACGACCTCGACGCCCCCGACCTTTCCGACCCGTACTACGGCACGTCCCAGCCGTTCCGCTACACCGGGCTGAAAAGCACGAACCACTGGGCCGAAGCACTCTTCGGACTGGAGGCCCGCCTCTGGGGCATGCTCCGGCTGGGCTGGAGCCTGCGCTATCGGGTGCGGCTCTCCGACAAGCCTTCGGCTGTGGGGAGCGCCTGGTACGTGCCTGGCTATGGCAAGAACGACACGCACGCGATGGGAGCCACCTTCCAACTCATTTTTGATATCTAATGTGCCGCAAGCGGTGTCTGCTGCGGCAATTTTCTTTCCCCATGTCGAACACACGAAAAATTGTTTCCGCCGTTTTCCTCCTCGCGCTCGTGGGGGCAACGGTGTGGATTGTGGGCTTCCGCGGCACGCTGTCGCTGCGCGAGGCCGAAGGTGCGATTTTCGGAACTTCGTACCACATCAAATATGAATGCGCCGCCGACCTCAGAGAGGATATCCAGCGCGAACTCCAGCGCGTCGATGCCAGTCTGTCGGTGTTCAATCCGCAGAGCACGCTCTCGCGCATCAACGCGGGCACAGCCGAACGCGCCGATGCCATGGTCTACGAGGTGCTCGAAAAAGCCCGCCGCGTGAGCGAAGCCACGCAAGGCGCATTCGACGTCACGGTGATGCCCTTGGTCAATGCCTGGGGCTTCGGCTTCAAGCACGGTGCGCTGCCCACCGATGCGGAGGTAGACTCGCTCCGCCAGTTCGTGGGCTACAGCCTGCTGCAACTGACCGCTGACAGTCTGGTCAAGAAGAAACGCCCCCAAGTGGCCATCGACTGCGGCGCCATTGCCAAGGGCTACGGCGTGGACCGCGTGGCAC
>CAMGGA010000087.1 GCA_946055515.1 uncultured Bacteroidales bacterium | reverse complement strand
TCGGGGCGCGCTCGGGACTTTCACCCATTAGATTATGCCCATGGCGGGCGAACCAGGAAAGCGGGCTGAAAGAGCGCTTTACTCCTTCAGCCCGCTTTCTATGTACCGGAGAGTCACGCAGTCCGCGCGCCCACGCCTCGCGCCAGGGTTTATTCAACGCGGAAACCGCAGCTGTCGATGACGTCGGTGACGATCTTGATGCAACGGCGACAGGTTTCGAGGTCGGAAGCCTCGGCCATGACGCGCACAAGGGGTTCTGTGCCCGAGCAGCGCACGAGCATGCGGCCGTTGCCGGCGAGTTCGGCCTCGGCGCGCTCCACGGCCTGCTTCACCAAGGGCGCGTTCATCACGAGGTTCTTGTCCGTCACGCGCACATTCTCCAGCACTTGCGGGTAAATCTTCACGGGAGCGGCCAGTTCGCTGAGCGGCTTGCCCTTTGCGAGGACCACCTCCATGATCTTGAGGCTCGTCAGGATGCCGTCGCCCGTCGAAGCATACTTCGAGAAGATGATGTGGCCCGACTGCTCACCACCGATGTGGTTGTGGTGCGCGGCCATGTAGTCATAGACATTCTTGTCGCCCACAGCCGTCTTGGCATAGCCGATGCCCAGTTCGTCGAGCGCCTTGAAGAGACCCAGGTTCGACATCACGGTAGCCACCACCTCGCTGTTCTCCAGCTTGCCGCGGTCCTGCAGGTAGCGCGCATAGATATAGAGGATTTTGTCGCCATCGACCACCTCGCCCTTTTCGTCCACGCAGAGGCAGCGGTCGGCATCGCCGTCATAGGCAAAGCCAATGTCGAGTCCGTTTTCCACCACAAACTTCTGGAGACCCTCGATGTGCGTGCTGCCCGCGTTGAGGTTAATGTTCGTGCCGTCGGGCTCCGTGTTGAGCAGGTAAGTCTTTGCCCCGAGTGCGTTGAACACAGCGGGGGCAATGTTCCAGGCACTGCCGTTGGCGCAGTCGAGGGCGATTTTCTTACCCTTGAAGGAGAAGCGGCCCAGAGAGATAAGGTAACCCATGTAGCGGTTACGTCCCGACACGTAGTCCACCGTGCGGCCGATGTCGCCGCGGGTAGCGTAGGGTGGGATGCCGGCGCGGCCGTCGAGGAAGTCCTCCACCTTCGCGATGGTCTCGTCCTCCATCTTTTCGCCCTGGTCGTTGATGAGCTTGATGCCGTTGTCGTAGAAGGGGTTGTGGCTGGCGGAAATCATGATGCCGCAGTCGAAGCCGTCTGCCTTGGTGATGTAGGCCACCGAGGGCGTAGTGGTCACGTGGAGCAGGTAGGCATCGGCCCCCGAAGACGTGATGCCCGCAGCCAGGGCGTATTCGAGCATGTAGGAGGAACGGCGGGTGTCCTTGCCGATGACGATGCGGGCGTGATCTTCCACGTCCGACTTGCGGTTCTGGTTGAAGTACCAGCCCAGGAAGCGGCCAATCTTGAAAGCGTGCTTGGCGGTAAGCCCCACGTTGGCTTCGCCGCGGAAGCCATCAGTGCCAAAGTATTTTCCCATTGTGATAATGTTTAGAAGTGTTTCTGTGTAAAGGTTCTATCGGTAATCGTTCTGCGCCATGCAGGGCGAAAGTTGTTTTAGCGGCCGCAAATATATATTTATCCCTTTACAAATGCTACAAATTGCACTGATTTTTTTGAAAAATGCCTTTTTCGGCAGCTATGCCCTGCGGGGAGTTTCCACGCGGTGCGGGCCCAATGCGCCATTGCGGCGGGCCACCCGCGAAGGCACCGATGGAGAGAAACTTTTCCTCAACCTTGGTGGTTTCTGAGGGTTTTTCTACTTTTGCTTCCTCAAAACAGCTCATCCACATGACCAAATACCGTTTCCTTTCTCTCTTTCTCCTCGTTTTTGCCCTGTGCGGCCTTGCCCAAGCCCAGCCTACCATCGTTTTTGAACAGACCACACGCGAACTGGGCACGCTGCTCTGGCACACGCCGCGCACGGCCACTTTCAAATTCACGAACAAGGGCACACGCGACCTCACAATTCTCGACGTGCGCACCGATTGTGGCTGCACCGTGGCGGACTGGACGCGCACACCCGTAGCTCCCGGAGCGACCGGGACGATTTCGGCTACCTTCGACGCGGAAATGCTCGGCCACTTCCAGAAGGGGCTCGCCGTCTACACCAACCTCCAGGACAAACCCGTCTACCTCACGCTGATGGGCCAGGTTTCAATCACGCAGTCGGAACCTTCGGTGGACTATCCCTACCAGATCGGCGACTACTTCCTGAGCACGGACAACGTGGAGTTTGACGACGTGAACCGCGGCGACGAGCCGGCCTTCGTGCTGAACATCTACAATTCGGGCAAGAAATCCTACAGCCCCGAACTCATGCACCTGCCGAAATACCTCATGGCCGAAGCCATCCCCGAAGTGATCCGCCCGGGACGCACGGGGCGCATCATCCTCACGCTCAACAGCGCGGGCCTCAGCCAAATGGGTCTCACCCAGACGAGCATCTACCTGAGCCGCTTCCCCGGCGACCGGGTGAGCAAGGAAACGGAAATCAACGTTTCGGCCACGCTCCTGCCCGACTTCCTCGACACGCCGACCCAACATGCGCTGGCTCCCGTGGCGGCCATCGACAGCACGCACATCACGCTGGGCCCCTTGGGCAAGAAGAAAAAGGCTTCGGGGGAACTCGTGCTCCGCAACACGGGACGCACGCCGCTCGTGATCAGCGCGCTGCAGGTGTACAACCCCGGCATTAGCGTGAGCATCGGCAAGCGCCGCATCGACCCCGGACAATCGGAGAAACTGAAGATTACGGTACACGCAAACAACACGTACTTCAAGGGACGCCGCCGCATCCTCCTCATCACGAACGACCCGGACCACTCGAAGATGGTCATCGACGTAGAGGTGAAGAAGTAGCACCGTACGCCTGCCCCCGCCGCACATCCTCGCGGCCGCCTTGGTGGCCGTTTTGCGGGGCTTCACGGCCTGAACACGGGACTTCACGGCCAGAACAAGGGGCTTCACGGGGCCGAAATTCAAAAAAAATGCGGCAAGGCTTGGCCAATCCGAAATCTATACATACTTTTGCAACGCAATCGGAAAGTAGCGCAGTTGGTAGCGCACTACGTTCGGGACGTAGGGGTCGGGCGTTCGAGTCGCCTCTTTCCGACAGCGCTGGAGCAGTCCTCGCGGACTGCTCCAGCTTTTTGTATATGGGGAAATGAAGGGAAACGGGGCAAGGCGCAAAAAAGAGGAACAGACTAACGGCCAGCTCCTCTTCTGTTCACGGTTTCAATTTCATTTTCACTTGATCGTAAGGCACTACAAACGAAGCCTTGCCCTGTGCGAAGCCGCCAATCCAGTAGAGCTGATAATTGAAGAGCAGCCCCTCATCCGTCAAGGCGGGAAAGGGGAAACGCCCTTCCTTGTACTCCTCCGTCAGGGGAGGGGTGATCAAATTCTTCTCGAAAAATCCCGAACAGCTCCAGTCGGGCGCGTTGTCCAACTCCTCCGGGACAAATTCGCCTATCTGCTTCCGGTAATCGAGGACCTTACGGGAGAGAAGCGTCAGACAGTGCTCGCATTCCTCTTCAGTGAACAAGTCCTGCAGACCGATGATGCGTCCCGTCTGCAAGTCGAAGGTGAAGTAGTAGTCTTCATACCCACCGTGACGCGTGCCATTCTTGGTGGCGAAACAGAAGCGATACGTGGCCAAGCGTCCATCTGCACTTTTCCACACGGGGTTCACCACATACTCCTTGACGTACGACCAAAACTCCACATCCTCCCCATAGCCTTCAAAGAAAGAACGGCTAAAGTCGAAAGCCACTTCGCGCTGCTTTTCCAGCACTTTGTCCGTCGCGGCACTGAGGCTGTGGGCCGAAGCCAATTGCAGGTATTGTTCGTACTTTGCAAATGGGGATGTTTCCTCGGTGCTACCTTCACCATCCTCGTTCAACTCCTCCAGCACGAGGAGCATGAAACAATCGAGCCATTCGGGGTGCTCCGCAGGCAGGAGCGCAAGGAAAGCATAGTTGCTCCATTCCGCATCCTTGCAGTTGCGGAAATATTGCCGATAGCTGCTGAACTTATACCCCTCCACGGGCACTTCGTCAATCGACTCCGGCAAATGTTCCCAAGGCAGCCGCAGCGTGTCGATGCCGAGGTCCACGAGCAGTGCCTCGTCCGAAGCCATCCAGGGCAGGCCAGACTCCAGACGCAGCGCACGCACGGGCTTGCCTTCCTGGAAAGTGACTATCCGCACGGGCTCGTAGAGCACTGAGAACTCCGCGTCGTTCAAGTATGCCCAGTCTGTACACACCATCACCGCGCCGCGCTGATAGAGCGTGTCCGCAGGCTCGAAACCCGAGTAGTCTTCCACGCACTTGCCCTCTACCCTTTCGCGCTTCACTGTGTAGTCAGAATTGGGATTATCGTCTGCCAAGCAGCACAGTGCAAAGGCGGCAAACAGCGCCGCCATGATATAAAAAGATTTCTTCATTGCAATTGCACAATTAGGGATTTCTGAACGTTACGCACCCCCTGTACCTTTCATTGTCGCAGCCTGGGAATGTGCTCGCTTATTCTAAAGACTCTCCGGCAGAGGATTTTCTCACACCCCATACTGGCAAGTTCCATTTCCACAGGGGAAAAAGAATCCGCCCCGCTGCGCCACATCGGAGCGAGCGGGACGGATTTTGAGCACGTTTTCTAAGGTTCAATGAAAGCCTACTCCGCTGCAGCCTCGGCGCCTTCAGTCTGGTAGAAGGGCACGTCTGCAGGCGTGAGGTTCATCACGAACGTGTGGTGGCGAGCAATTTCCGCTTCCACGAAGTTCGCATAGACGCGGACACTCTTGCCGAAGAGGGCCTCGTCGGCGTTGGCGTTGTGGAGAAGCAGGTGAAGCATGATCACATCGGCGGCCATCTCCACGAGGTGACGGGCACAGAGGTCGTGGAAGGCACTGTCGCCGGCTTCCTTCACGTGGTTCACTGCAGCTTCGAACTTGTCGGCCATCTGCTTCGCGCGGGCCTGAATGGGCTTCAGGGCCTCGGCGAGTTCGGCCTGCTCAAATTCGCGCATCTGGGCGAGGTAGGAGCCGTTCGTCACGTAGCGGATGGCGGCAACGACCTGGAGCTGCGTGGTGCCCTCGTAAATGGAAGTGATGCGGGCATCGCGGTAGTAGCGCTGGATGGGATAGTCCATCATGAAGCCCGAACCGCCGTGGATTTGCAGTGCATCGTAAGTATTCTGGTTGCAATACTCCGAGTTCATGCCCTTTGCCAGCGGCGTGAGGCTGTCGGCGAGTTTCGCGTAGGTCTTCTGCTCCTTGCGTTCCTCCGGCGTCAGTTTGCGCTCGCGGGCGATGTCGTCGAGCGCCTTGTAGATGTCCACGTAGCGGGCGCACTGGTAGAGCAGGGCGCGGCCCGCATCGAGCTTCGCCTTCATCAGCGCCAGCATGTCGTAGACAGCGGGGAACTGGATGATGGGTTTGCCAAACTGTTCACGGTCGCGGGCGTATGCCAGGCCCTCGTTGTAGGCTGCCTGCGAGAGGCCCACGCTCTGGGCGGCAATGCCGAGGCGGGCACCGTTCATCAAGGCCATCACATACTTGATAAGACCCATCTTGCGGTCGCCGCAGATTTCGCATTTCGCGTTCTTGTAAACCAACTCGCAGGTGGGGCTGCCGTGGATGCCGAGCTTGTGCTCGATGCGGCGCACGTTCACACCACCATCGCGCTTGTCGTAGATGAACATCGAGAGGCCGCGGCCGTCCGTGGTGCCCTCTTCCGAGCGGGCCAGCACGAGGTGGAGGTCAGCGTCGCCGTTGGTGATGAAGCGCTTCACGCCGTTCAGCCGCCAGCAGCCCTCGGCCTCGTCGTAGGTAGCCTTCAGCATCACGCTCTGCAGGTCGGAGCCCGCATCGGGTTCGGTGAGGTCCATCGACATCGTTTCGCCGGCACAGATGCGCGGGATGAAGCGCGCGTGCTGGTCCTCGTTGCCAAACTCATAGAGCGTCTCGATGCAGTCCTGGAGGCTCCAGATGTTGCCGAAGCCCGCGTCGCTTGCCGCAACGAGTTCGGCACACATCGTGTAGGGCATGATGGGGAAATTGAGGCCACCGTACCTGCGGGGCATGGTCATTCCGTTGAGGCCCGCCTTGACCATGGCGTCGAGGTTGGCTGCCGTGCCGCTGGCATAGCGCACGCGGTCGCCTTCGTGGTGCGGTCCTTCGATGTCCACACCTTCAGCGTTGTCGGCAATGGTCGTTCCCGCCAGTTCGCCCGTGATGTCGAGCACGCGGTCGTAGTTGTCCATCGCGTCCTCGAAGTCGAGCGGCGCGTAGTCGTAAGAATCCTTGTCGCGGAAGTCCCTTTCTTTCAGTTCCACGATGCGCTGCATGAGCGGGTGGTTCAGCTCGAAGCGAAGTTCGGGATGGTCAGTATAGTTGTTAGCCATTGTTTATTTGCTGTTTTCCTTGTAATACTTGATGAGTTTGGGCACAACGTCTTCCACCGCACCCGTGATGACGTAGTCGGCGAGCTGGTTGATGGGTGCTTCGGGGTCGGTGTTGATGGAGATGACAATGCCGCTCTCCTTCATGCCGGCCACGTGCTGGATGGC
>CAMGGA010000086.1 GCA_946055515.1 uncultured Bacteroidales bacterium | reverse complement strand
GCATAGCCTTCGCGGGGAATGGCATTGTGCAGGCCACCGCTCTGGATGTCGAGCAGACGGAGGTCAGTGAGGCCGAGCAGCTGGTTCAGGAAGCGGACCAGGAGTTTGTTGGCGTTGCCGCGTTTCTTGTTGATGTCGTCGCCCGAATGTCCACCCATGAGTCCCTTTACGCCCACGCGGAACGTGAAGAAGCCTGCGGGCAGCGCTTCCTGCGGGAAAGGGAAGGTGGCCGTGGTGCGCACACCGCCCGCACAGCTTACGAAGATTTGTCCTTCGTCTTCAGAGTCGAGATTGATAAGGTAGTCGCCGTGCATGAAATCGTTGCCCATGCCCATGGCGCCGGTCAGTCCCGTTTCCTCGTCACGGGTAAACACGCACTGCAGGGGGCCGTGTTCGATGTTGTCGGAGCGGAGGATAGCCATCTGCATGGCCACGCCGATACCGTCGTCAGCGCCGAGCGTAGTACCTTTGGCGCGCAGCCATTCGCCGTCCACGTAGGTTTCGATGGGGTCGTTGTCGAAATCAAACTCCACGTCCTTGTTCTTCTCGCAGACCATGTCTAAATGGCTCTGGAGGATAACGGGCTTTGCGTTCTCGCGTCCCGGGGTGGCAGGCTTGGAGATGCTCACGTTGCCCACTTCGTCCACGACGGTGGGCAGGCCCAGGCTTTCGCCGAACTGCTTCAGGAAAGCAATCATTTTTTCCTCGCGTTTGGAGGGGCGGGGAACCTTGTTGACTTCAGCAAAACAGTCGAAAACGACAGCGGGCTGTAAAAGAGATGTATTGCTCATGATGTATTTAGAGATTTATTTCTACTTTTGCAGGTGCAAAGATAGTGCAAGGCGAGTGCCGTGCAAAAGAAAAGCCGAAGGATTTGCTTTTGCACGGCCGAGCCGCAGCCTATCTTGGCGAAGCAAGGATAGTGCAAGGCGAGAGCCGTGCAAAAGAAAAGCCGAAGGATACTGTCTTCGCGTCCCAGATTCTAACCCATTATATATATAGAAATAAACCCCGTGCTCAAACTCTTTCTCCTCCTTCTTCTTCTCGTAGGCTTGGCCGTCCTCCTGTTGAGTGTGCGGCTTATGGCAGGTCGCGGTTTCGTAAAGACCCACGTAGACCAGAGCAAGGCCATGCGCCAGCGCGGCATCCATTGTGTGCAACACCAGGATGCAGCAGCCCGTTCCGCCCACAAAGTGAAAGTGAAAGAAAGGGCGGAAGTACAGGCCGAGACAAGCAATTAAACAAACTATACAATAAAAGATGAAATCATTCAAGACACTCAGCATGGTCCTTGTCGCTGCAGGTATCATGTTCACAGCCTGCAACAAGAAAGAAACCGCGCAGCAAGTGAAGCAGAATGGCCTGCCCAAGGCCGGACAAACGGCACAGCAGCAGTCCGATGTTGCTATCGTGAATATCGACTCGCTGGCATCGCAGTACGAATATTGCAAGGAAGGACTCAAGCAACTCGAAAACAAGCAGAAAAGCTATCAGCAGCAGCTCCAGTCGAAAGGCCAGGCACTCGAGAACGCAGTCGTGGCTTTCCAGAAGAAACTGCAGAGCGGCGGATTTACCTCACAGCAAGAGGCCGAAAAGGCCCAGGCCCAGCTTCAGAAGCAGCAGCAGAGCCTGCAAAGTTTCCAGGCAAGCATAGAACAAGAAATGATGAAAGCCACTGAAAGCTACCAGCAGGTGCTCCGCGACAGCCTCAACAACTACCTGAAGGACTACAACAAGGACGGTCGCTTCAAACTCATCCTGAGCCGCAGCGGCGACAACGTGCTTTATGCTGCCCCCAGCGTGGACATTACGGACGACATCGTGAACGGCTTGAACAAGCGTTACAAGAAAAAATAAAAAAATCGGTGCAAAAGTTTGGTCTGTTAGAAATATTGCCATACTTTTGCACCGCGTTTGAAACCAAACGCCATCAATTTTGGAAAGTTGCCGGAGTGATCGAACGGGGCGGACTCGAAATCCGCTGTACGGCTTGTCCGTACCGGGGGTTTGAATCCCTCACTTTCCGCAAAGCCGCTGATTGTTCAGCGGCTTTTTTCGTTGTGTGTGGCCCACCGTGCTTTTCGCGGGCCGTATAGGCTTTTGCAGCTATTCAAAGATGCGGAAGGCGAACTTGAAACCGAAGCCGAGGCTGCGGTCGGGGGCCACGCTGAGGAAGCAGCCGAGGTCTACGATGTGGGCGGTGACGCCGTAGCCCCATTCGGTGTAGAGCGGCAGGTTGCGCACGCTCAGGAGGTTGAGGTAGAGGCGTTCGGCCTGGACGTAGCGGGAGGCGAAGCCGAGGCGGCCAAGCAGGAGCAGGGGACTCTCGTAGGTGGCGGTGGCGCGGAGATAATAGCGCGACTCGTTGTACCAGCGGGAAGAGAGGAGCTGGTATTCGCCTGCCCACTCGTCGGACCAGCCCTGCGGCATGAAGCTGTAGCGGAAATAGTCGTAATCGAGGAAGCAGTCGATGCCGCGCCGCGTGAATGCACCCGCCCCGCAACGGAGGAAAAGTCTGCGCATGGCGTAGAAATCAAAGCGGTAGCGGAGGTCGCCCTCGAGCCGCTCGTAGTGGGTCTGGCCGCGCCCCAGCGAATAGCCGCGTTCGTAGCTAAGCACGAGGGTGGGCCAGTGGGAATAGAGCGGCACGCGGCGGCCCGAGAGCTCGCGATAGTAGTAGGCCCCGGGGGTAATGCTCACCTCGAAGTGCGGCGCAATGCTCGCCAGGTTGCGCAGGATATAGGGTTGCTCTGCCGCCACCCGGCGGTGGATGAGGGTACGCAGGTGGTGGCGTCCGCCCAAGGTCAGCGTGAGCCCCGGCAGGGGCGAAAGGCTGAAGTCGGCCAGGGTGTAGGCGTCGCGGTAGTCGTGGAAGAGGTAGCTCTCTATCACCTTCACCAGGCTGTCGTAAGCCTCATAGTCCTTCAGCTTGTCGAGCAGCGCTTCCGCCTGACGGTTGTTGTAACTGTGCGCACCGCCGCCCCATTTCAGGCGGAAAGAGCCGTCGAGCCTGGGCCAGAAGCGGAGCTGGCAGGGAAGTTCCCAGTAGACTTGTTTCTGTTTGAAACTGTATGCAACGCGCGGCTCCACGCTGAGGTTCGGTGCGGAGGTATGGGAGAAGAGGTTGAAGTCTAAGTGGAAACGCGTTTTCACGCTCAGCCCCTTCTTGCCGCTCCACTCCATCATGGAGGGCGTGAGCAGCGGCGGCAGTTTGACGGACGAACTGCGCGAACTGCCCCAGCGCAGCGTGTGCGACGAAAAGAGTTCGTCGGTCCAGCGCACCGAAGGATTCAACCGGTAGATGGGCGCATCGGCCGCAGGAGCCACGAGCGAGTCGGAAGGGGCGCTGCTCCGCGCACGGTGCTCAGCCACGATGCGCGCCTCATCGGGGCGGAGCGGGGCAGGGCGGAGCGTGTCGAAGACAGCGGCATTGTTCTGCTGCACCCGCGCCGTGTCGATGCGCACGAGGCATTGGTCCGTGAGGTCGAAGCTGCGCCGCGAGGCGGTATCGGCCGCGGAGGTGGAGAGGGGTTTTTGGTGAGAGAAAGTGAGTTCGCACACCTCGTCCACGCGATTGCCGTTGAAACGGAAGTGCGAAACAAGGCGCATGGAGGCCGGCACGTCCGACGCCTCCAACGCGTCGCCGCAACGGATGTTGGCACTGAACCGCTGGAGCAGGTAGTAGAAGTTGAACGTGGCTGCGCAGATGCTGCCGCTGGCGGGGTCGATGTCGGCAAAGCCCGTAGCGAGCTGCTTGTTGTTCCAGCGCGGGCGGAAAGCGATGCGCACGGTAGGCGTCTGGCCCACTTCGGTGAAGTGGAGGAAATCATAGCGGTAGTACCCCTTGTTCCGCGGGTGGAAAGGGTTGAGCGGACCATCGGGAAACAGCCGTGTCCGGAAGAGAGAAAATTTGTACTGTTCGGCCGTGAGGAAACGGTTTTGCGACTGGTAGCGCGCCGTCGTGTAATAAGTCAGCATCTTCGAGTCCACCGGTCCTGAAGGGTGGTGTTGCTGGCGGAAGTGCGCCTCGGTGAAGTAGTCATGGTCGCCGGGTTCGAGACGGAGCATGCCCGGGAAATAACGCACCCATTGGCCGTTGCGGTGCGTCTGCATGCGGTGTTTGAGGTAAATGGTAGAAGTGTAGTTCTCGCAGGCCAGCAGACTGGAAGCCATGCGGGAAAAAGTCTTTTCCAGCACACTGTCGCAGCGTTCGGTGTCTGCCATGCCAGACTGCCCGAAGGCCGGAGCCGACAAGCCCCACAGCAGGCCGAGGACAAACCGGAAGGTTATCCGCCGGAGCCCCTTTCCCGCGTGCGTCCAACACCGGGAGACAGGGCCAAGCAACCGGGAAGTCAGCTTGCGACTGGCCATATCTGCACAACTTCTTTGAAGGAAGAAAAGAATCAGAGCGAGGTGTAGAGCGCTTCATAGCGTTTCGCCACCTTCAGATAATCGTGGTGCCGGGCAATGAAAGCCAGACAGTCGGCCTGCATCTGCGGCACCCGTTCGGCGCGGTGCTCGATGAGGTCACACAGGGCCGTGTAGACACTCTCCTCCGTCGGCTCCACGTTGATCATGGGCCGCAACTGCGGTTCGTCCATGAGCGCATAGTGTTCGGGTTCCGCCCCGCCCACCACGATGGTGCCGCGGGCCATCGCCTCGAGCGCGTTCATCGCCGGCGTGTAGGAATAGAGCTGGTCGAGCTGCACGTGTGCCGCGTTGAGCATCCCCGTGTATGTCTCGAAAGGCACATTCTCGGCCACTTCGAGCTGGCACACATCCGCATATCGCGCCACGGCACGCCGGGCGGCACGCAGCATCAGGTCCGTCCCCTTGTAGGCACTGCGGCTGCGCTGGATGCCTATGAAAATCCGGAGCGGACGGGAAGCATCGTACGGACTGGCGAGCGCCGCTTGCGGCACGATGGGGAAGGGGATGAAGTGGAGTTTGCCTGCCGCTTCGGGACAGTGGGCGCGGTAGCTCACGTAGTACTCGTAGAGCCCCGCCACCACAGCGTCCACCTCGCCGACCATGCGGCGGTTGAGCCGCCCCTTGGGACCGTGGAGCCAGTCGCGCTTGAAAGCCTCGTTTGTGTCGGAGAGGCGCTCGCTGTCCCCCATGTTGAAGTCGCTGTAGCGGAACGTGCGGAAGTCGAGGCACGCCTTCACGTAGTAATGGTCCATGCCGAAGGCACCCATCACCACCTTGCCGTTGTTCCGCTTCAGATAGTTGAAGAAAGGGGGGATGCGCCCGGCGCAGAGGTCGAGGAAGACGGGGTTGATGACCTGCACCACGTCGAAACCGCGGAACTGGCGGAACTGCTTCAGCGTGCGCAGCATGAAGGCCATGCTGTCCACGGGGGAAAGCGAACGGCGCCGCATATCCACGTCGCGCGGATAGTTTTTCCAGCCATCGCCGTTGGAGGCCACCACCACCTCGTGGCCCAACTTGCGCAGGCCCTGTCCGAGCGTGTTGTGAACGTTGCTGTAATCCCCTAATAGCAGTATTCTCATGGGAGAAAATCTTTCTTTTTTTGTTTTGAAAAACTACTTGGCCCCTTCGAGCAGATAGTCGGCAAAGAGGCGCGCGGCAGTTTCCACCATTTTGGCGCAGGGGCGCTTTTTGTAGTACTGAGCGGTGCGGGCTTCAGCCTGCGGAGATCCTTCGGGTTTCTTCAGGCCGAGGAGTTCGGCGCAGACCAGGCTGCCGTTCTCCTCCTCAAAGGCACGGGCCAGGCGCTGCACCACGGCATAGTTGTGGCTTTTCCCCGCATTGTCCGCGCCGTCGGTAGCGCCGCAGTCGAGACCAGCCAGCAGAAACATGCCGCAAGCCGCGCCGCAGGTTTGGCGCATACGGCCAATGCCGCCGCCGAAGGAAGCCGACATTCTGAAAGCCTGTTCCTCGGTAAAGTCATAGTAGGGCGCGAAGGCAGCCACCACGCTCTGCGCGCAGTTGTAGCCGCTTTTGAAGTAAGCCACCGCCTGTGCCACACAGGCATCCGCCATTTCGGGGGTGAAGGGGGTATTCATTTTGAAGTTATGAGAAATTAGGTTATGAGGTTATTCTTAAGTATGAGTGATAAAGTATGAGGGATACTTAGGTATGAGTGATAAAGTATGAGTGATAAAGTATGAGAGATACTTAGGTATGAGTGATACTTAAGAATAACCTTATCACTCATACTTTATCACTCATACCTAAGTATCCCTCATACCTAAGTATCCCTCATAACCTAATTCCTCATAACCTTAGGAGTAAACCTCAAAAAAACTACCTTTGCAGCCAAATCCGCACATTACAAGAACAATGAAACCAAAAGCTACTCATCTTCTCATCTTGGCGTTCGGGCTCACGGCCTGTCAGGAGAACTTCGACCAGCGTCTCCAGCGCGAGGCCAAGGAATTTACGGAAAACCATTGTCCGCAAGAACCCGAGCCGGGCACCCGCCTCGACAGCACCACCTACTCGCCCGCCACGCGCACCTACACGCTGTGGTACACGCTTTCAGCAGAGAACGAGCAGATCACGCGCGAAAACGCCAGTCTTCTCCACCGTCTGCTGGTGCGCGAACTGGCCGCAGACGTGAACTACAAGTCCGTCAAGGACCAACGCGTCACCTTCCGCTATGTCTACCATTCGCAGCAGTCGGGCGGCGTGGTCTATGAAACGCAAGTCACCGCCGATGAATACGTGGGACAATAGTGCCTCCTAAGGTTATTCTTAAGTATGAGTGATAAAGTATGAGTGATAAGGTTATTCTTAAGTATGAGTGATA
>CAMGGA010000085.1 GCA_946055515.1 uncultured Bacteroidales bacterium | reverse complement strand
GTGGCCAACAAGTCGAAAATCAAGGTGAGCATCATTCACAGCATCGACCGCAAGGTGGCCCTCGACGACATCGCCGTAGCCAAAGGCATCGAGTTTGAAGAACTCCTCGACGAAATCGAAGCCATCGTCTACAGCGGCACGAAAATCAACATCGACTACTTCATCGAGGACATCATGGACGAGGACCACGTGGAGGATATCTACCAGTACTTCAAAGAGAGCGAGACGGACGACTTGGACACCGCGCTCGACGAACTCGGAGAGGACTACACCGAAGAGGAAATCCGCCTCGTGCGCATCAAGTTCATTTCGGAAATGGCAAACTAAGCCGCCACACATCCTACTTTCACCCTTCACTCAAAAAAGACACTACACAACTATATGACAACTCCCAGCGAAACCAGCGAAAAGAAATCGCTCAACTTTATCGAGCAAATCGTCGTATCGGACCTTGAAAAGGGCAAGAACGGAGGCCGCCTTCAAACCCGCTTCCCGCCCGAACCTAATGGCTATCTCCACATCGGCCATGCCAAAGCCATCTGCATGGACTTCGGCGTAGCACAGAAATTCGGCGGCGTCTGCAACCTCCGCTTCGACGATACAAACCCGCAGAAAGAGGACACGGAGTATGTCGAATCCATCAAGAACGACATCGAGTGGCTGGGATTCAAGTGGGGAAACATCTACCACGCCTCGGACTATTTCGACCAGCTCTGGGACTTTGCCGTGCGTCTCATCCGCGAAGGCAAGGCATACGTCGATGAGCAGACGAGCGAGCAGATTGCCGAACAGAAGGGCACGCCCACTCGCCCCGGTGTCGCGAGTCCCTACCGCGACCGTCCCGTGGAAGAGAGCCTCGCGCTTTTCGAGAAAATGAATTCGGGAGAACTTCCCGAAGGCTCGATGGTGCTGAGAGCGAAGATCGACATGGCCAATCCCAACATGCACTTCCGCGACCCCATCATCTACCGCATCATCAACAAAGAACACCACCGCACAGGCAGCAAGTGGAAAGTCTACCCCATGTACGACTTCGCCCACGGCCAGAGCGACTTCTTCGAGGGCGTCACGCACTCCATCTGTACGCTGGAATTCGTACCTCACCGCCCCCTTTACGACTACTTCATCGATGAACTCAAGGAGGGAAAAGACCTCGACGACAACCGCCCCCACCAGTTTGAATTCAACCGTCTGGAACTGACCTACACGGTCATGTCCAAGCGCAAGCTCCTCGCCCTCGTGCAGGAAGGTCAGGTAGACGGCTGGGACGACCCGCGCATGCCGACACTCTGCGGACTGCGCCGCCGCGGCTATAGCCCCGAATCCATCCGCAAGTTCGTGGACATGATCGGCTACACGCGCTTCGATGCCCTCAACGACTACGCCATGCTCGAAGCAGCCGCCCGCGAGGACCTCAACGCCAGAGCCCTCCGCGTCAGCGCGGTGCTCGCCCCCGTGAAACTCATCATCACCAACTATCCCGAAGGACAAACGGAAGAGATGGAGGCTCAGAACAATCCCGAACGCCCCGAGGACGGCACGCACACCGTGACCTTCAGCCGCGAGCTCTGGATCGAGCGCGACGACTTCATGGAAGACGCACCGAAGAAATTCTTCCGCATGGTACCTGGCAAGGAAGTGCGCCTGAAGAACGCCTACATCGTGATGTGTACGGGTTGCAAGAAGGACGAAAACGGCAACATCACGGAAATCTATGCCACCTACGACCCCGAGTCCCGCAGCGGCCTTGCCGGTGCCAACCGCAAGGTGAAGGGCACGCTCCACTGGTTGAGCTGCAACCACTGCCTCCCCGCCGAAGTGCGCATTTACGACCGCCTCTTCACCGTAGAAAACCCGAGTGCAGACGAACGCGACTTCCGCGAACTGCTTAATCCCGAGTCGCTGAAGGTGGTCAAGGGCTGCTATGTCGAACCCTTCGCTGCGCACAACGACCTCAACAATCCTTACCTGCAGTTCCAGCGCACGGGCTATTTCACCCTCGACAAATACTCCACCCCCGAACACCTCGTGTTCAACCGCACGGTGGCACTCAAGGACAATGCCTTCAAGCGTGTGAACGGCTAATTTCGCCCCACGCCGAAGGCCCTCTGCCCTCCCCTCCTACTCATAAACTCTCAAACTTCACTCTCCATGGACCGCAATCTGAAAGCTGCGATTGAAGAATACGAAAACTACATCGCCTCTGGCCAATCCTTCTACATGGACGCCCCTACGCTCATGGACATTGAAGAGTATTACGAGCAGGAGGGGAAGGACTACGAGGCAGAGCACCTCATGCGCTTTGCCGAAAAGCTCCACCCTGGCCACCCCGAAGTGGTCAGCGTCAAGGCATTCCGGCTCAAGGCACGCGGCAAGTGGACCGAGGCGCTCAAGCTCATCAAGTCCATCCCCGATGGTCAGCAGAACCGCGATGTGCAGATGTTCTATGCCGAATGGGAAGCCGCCACAGGATTTCCCGACAAAGCCCAGAAACGCGTGGAGCGCATGCTCTCTGGCCATCTTACCGACGAAGACTGTGACCTCGTTATCAATCTCACCGAAATTTTTCTCGACTACGGCTACTACAGCCGCGCCCTCCTCACGCTTTCGATGCTCCCCGACAAGCATCCCTTCGTGGCACGTGCCCTCGAACTGAAGGCTGAAAGCTACTACCAGTTGCAGCAATACACCGAGGCTCAGGCTCCACTCGAAAAGCTCCTTGATATCGAGCCCTACAACGGCAATGCCTGGACTTCGCTGGCGGATTTGCAGCAGAAGCAACAAAACTACAAGGGCTGCATAGAAAGTTGTGAGTATGCCCTGGCCATCGACCCGAACAACAGTATTGCCGTGAGCTTCATGGTCTACTCCATGTTCAGCCTCGGCCGCCGGAAGGAAGGCTTCGCCCTCTGCAAAAAGTTCAAGCCGCAGTTCCCGAATGACTACACCCTACCCATGTACGAGGGCGAGCAATACCTTTCGATGAACCAGTACGAACAGGCCATTGCCCCCCTGCAGCGAGCCTTGCGGCTTTGCAGCACCGAGAACCCTGACCGCGAAAGGCTTGTCACGGACATCACCATTGCATACACCTGCAACGGCGAAGACCGCCGCGCCCAGGAAATCATGCTCTCCCTGACCCATCTGGGCCGCAATCCGATAGAGCTTCTCATCCAGTGTGCTTCACTCTGCTTTGAGTGTCATCACGAGTCGGAAGCCTACCACACGTTGGGCCGCGCCCTCGACTTTCCCCAGTTCGACGAAGAAGCCCGCCACAAGGTCATCGCGCTCATCGACAAGTTCCATGTCTACGAAGCTCGCCCGGAATTTTGGAAAGCATTGGCCCAAAAGCCGAAGCCGCTGGAGTTACTTTCCGATCTCCACCCCTATTTCGCCATGGCCATGTACCAGATGAAGGCGAAAGATGCCTTCTTCGACCATTTCCAAAAGGCCGTCTTCGCCGACGAGAAACAGACTGTCAAACTCTTTGCCCCCATCTACGGCCATCTCAACATCAACCGCATTATTGATGCGGTGACCAAAGATGTAGACAAGTGGTAACCTCCCCTTAGGGCACGAGTATAACCATACTTTAGAAAACCGAAATATCATGAAAGGAATTGTTCTTGCAGGCGGAAGCGGCACACGCCTCTACCCCATCACCAAAGGCATCAGCAAGCAGCTCATCCCCATCTTCGACAAGCCCATGGTCTACTACCCGCTGTCGGTACTGATGTTGGCGGGCATCCGCGAAGTCCTCATCATCTCCACCCCGCAGGACCTCCCGGGTTTCAAGCGCCTCCTTGGCGACGGTTCGGATTTGGGCATGACCCTTGAGTATGCCGAGCAGCCCTCCCCCGATGGTTTGGCACAAGCCTTCATCATCGGAGAAAAATTCATTGGTGATGACGCCGTTTGCCTCGTCTTGGGCGACAACATCTTCCACGGCAGCAACTTCGGCCACATTCTCCGCGAGGCCGTGCGCACTGCCGAAGAAGCCGGTAAGGCCACAGTCTTCGGCTACCGCGTGAACGATCCCGAACGCTACGGCGTGGTCGAATTTGACGACTCGGGCCGTGCCGTGAGCATCGAGGAAAAGCCGCTCAAGCCAAAGTCCAACTACGCCGTGGTGGGCCTCTATTTCTACCCCAACTCCGTGGTGGAAGTGGCCAAACACATCAAGCCCTCCGCTCGCGGCGAACTCGAAATCACCACGGTAAACCAGCACTACCTCTCCCTTCAGCAGCTCATGGTGCAAACCCTCGGCATCGGTTTCGCCTGGCTCGACACGGGCACACACGACAGTCTCAGCGAAGCCTCCACTTTCATCGAGGTCATCGAAAAGCGCACGGGCCTCAAGATTGCCTGCCTCGAAGGCATCGCCCTCAAGAACGGTTGGATCACGCCCGATAAGATCCGCGAACTTGCCCTCCCCATGGCCAAGAACCAATACGGCCAGTTCCTGCTGAAGTTGGCCGATCAAGCCTGAGCACACTTTCCCGCTTGCTTGTTCCGCAAGCGCCCATTCCCTTTTTGATTTATCCTTAAATTATTCACTCTCAAAGAAATGACAATAGCTGTTGATTTTGACGGCACCATCGTCGAACACGCTTACCCCGCGATTGGCAAGGAACTCCCCTTTGCCACTGCCACCCTGCGCCAGTTGTTGAAGGATGGCCACCAGCTCATCCTCTGGTCCGTGCGTGAAGGAAAACTCCTCGAAGACGCCGTGAAGTGGTGCGAAGAGCGAGGCGTTAAGTTCTACGCAGTAAACCAAGACCTGGGCGAGGACGACCTCAACATGCAGGACAAGCGCCACTACAGCCGCAAGCTCAAGGTGCAGCTCTTCATCGACGACCGCAACCTTGGCGGGCTCCCCGACTGGGGCGTAATCTATCAGGTCATTTCCCGCAAAATCACGTTTGAACAGTACTACGCCGAGCTGTTGGCCGAAGAGGCTCCGCGCAAGAAGAGCCGATGGTCTTTCTTTAAATAGGCCCACCCTTTGCCCCGGTTTCCGAGGACTGCCCGGCGAGTACGATATTCACACAAACACCCGAAATTTCACCCACAGAATACTATGCTCATACTTAATGCGCGCCAGATGCGAGCGCTCGAAGCTGCCACGATGCAAGAGCAGCAGATTGGCTCCGTGGAACTCATGGAACGTGCAGCCAAGGGGGCTGCGCGTTTCATTGCGAAGCAATACGACATCGCCCACACCCCCATCGTGGTCTTCTCAGGCCCGGGCAACAATGGCGGCGACGGTTTGGCCGTAGCCCGTCTGCTCCACCGCATGGGTGCGCAGCACGTTGAAGCCTATCTTTTCAACACCCAAGGCTCACTCAGCGAAACCTGCCGCCACCAAGCCGAACGCCTCCAGAGCGAATGTCCCGAGCTGCACTTCGTCGAAGTGACCCAACAGTTCGAGGCCCCCACCCTGAGTCCGCAAACGCTCATTGTCGATGCGCTCTTCGGTATCGGCTTGAGCAAGCCCTTGGGCGGAGGTTTTGCCGCACTCATCCAGTTCATCAATTCCTCTGGCACACAGGTAGTCAGCCTCGACCTCCCCTCGGGACTCATGTGCGAAGACAACACGTGCAATTCGCCTTCAGCCATTGTCCGTGCCACGCACACCGTGGTGATGGGGCTGCCCAAGCTCGTACACCTCCTGCCCGATGCAGGCGTATATGTCGGACAAACGCACCTCGTCTCCAAAGGCCTCTCTGCCCTTCCCGCCGAGATGGAAGAAGTCAAATACCACCTTTCCGAAGAGTCCGAACTCAAGGCCCTGCTGAAGCCCCGCCAGCCCTACCACCACAAGGGGAACTTCGGCACAGCCCTGCTGGTGGCAGGCAAATACGGCATGGCAGGGGCTGCCGTGCTGGCCGCAAAGGCTTGTCTGCGTGGCGGTGCAGGGAAAGTGGTCATCCACACGCCCGCGGCCAACAACGACATTCTCCAGACCAGTGTGCCCGAAGCCGTGCTCGACATGGATGCCGACACCCACATCTTCACGACCCCCGTGCCCCTGCAGGGCTATTCCGCCCTCGGTATGGGTCCGGGCATGGGCACCGACAAGCGCACCGCATTGGCATTCATCGAACAGATCAGCCACGTCCACATCCCCCTCGTGCTCGACGCCGATGCCATCAACATCCTGGGCCTGCACAAGGGATGGATTCAGCAAGTGCCCGCAGGCACCATCCTCACGCCCCATGCCGGCGAGATGAAGCGCCTGGGCATCTGCGCGGCCGACTCCTACTCCCTGCTGCTCGAAGCAATCAACATGGCCACGTCCCACCATTTCTACATCGTGCTGAAGGGACATTTCACAGCCATTTGCACGCCCGAAGGACACGTCTATTTCAGCGGACAAGGCAATTCGGGAATGGCCACGGCCGGAAGCGGCGATGTGCTCACGGGTGTCATCCTCTCCCTCCTGGCCCAAGGCTACAACGCCGAAGATTCCTGCCGCCTGGGCGTATATCTCCACGCCTTGGCAGGAGACTTTGCCGCCGAAGCATTGGGCGAGCACAGCGTCACTGCCTCGGACATCATTGCCTACCTTCCCCAGGCTTTTGCCCACCTCCAGCCCGTGCGGCTGCAGAAGTTGGAAAGAATAGCCATGGTGTAGGGAAGATTATCAGGTATATGGTTATGAGGTTATAAAGTAACTCATTGAGCGGTTGAATATTATCGTTCTAAAAGTTACTTTATAACCTCATAACCTTATTTCTTGTAACCTTAATAAGCAAGCGCTTCCCGTATCACCTTTAAGGTAGAAGCGTCTGAGT
>CAMGGA010000084.1 GCA_946055515.1 uncultured Bacteroidales bacterium | reverse complement strand
GTTCAACGCGCGCGCCGACGGGATTGCAGGTTCCCGGCCCGCGACCGCCGCAAGGTGACAAGCGTTCAACGTGCGCCCCGAAGGGGCAATGAGCTCCCAGCCCAGGGCAAGCGAGCGTAGCGAGCGACACCCTGGGTTAGGAAGAGCCGCCAACGATACGCCCCCGGAGGGGGCAAAAGCCATGACAGAGGGGTTCAATTCGCCGAATGAGGCGTTTGGTTGTCCCGACAAATTCCTCCTGTCGTTGCTTTTGCCCCCTCCGGGGGCGCATCGTTGGCGGATTTGCGCAACCCAGGGTGCCGTTCGCTGCGCTCACTTGCCCTGGGCTGGGAGCTTGTTGCCCCTCCGGGGCGCGCGTTGAACGCGGGTTGTCTTTGCGGTGGTCGAGGGCAGGTGGCGGTGGTGGCGCGCTGGTGTTCATTACCCACCTCAACGTATGTGAAAATTGAAACCGGGGTTTTTGCCCCAACAAACCCAGGCTTTGAAAAAACAAATCCAGGCTTTGGAAATTCAATCGCTGCGATTGAAAATCCGAAGCCTGGATTTGTTTGGGCGGTCGGCGGGATTGGCGGTGCGGGGCCTACCGGCAGAGCGTCGAGCACACGCGGTCTTGGAAATGTCGCCCCGTTGAAGTGTAGCGTATGCCTTGGTTCATGATGCTGAAGCAGAGTCGGTTGCCCGAGGCCGCTGTGCAATAGCCCGAAAGCGTGCTGACGCCTTCGACCGTGCCCGTCTTGGCCTGCACGTTGCCCTCCGCGGCCGTGCCCCGCATGCGTTTGCGGAGCGTTCCGTCCTCACCTGCGATGGGGAGGGAGGGGAGGAGGTGCTGGTAGATACGCTGTTCGCGGTAGGCGTAGCGGAGGAGATGGCCGAGCAGCTGCGGTGTAAGGTAGTTGTAGAGCGAAAGGCCCGAACCGTCGGCAATCTGGTAGTGCTTGGGGTCCAGTCCCAAGGAACGGATGAGCTGTTCGATTTCGGCCACGGCCTGCTTGCGCCCCGCGTAGGACTTTCCGCTGTGGGCGGCAATCTGGTAGAAGACCGCCTCGGCCATGGAATTGTCGCTGCGCTTCATCATCGGCAGGAGCACGGCGTCGAGCGAGTGGGTGCGGGTGCAAAGCAGTTCTGCCTCGGCGGGCACCGTGCCTTCGGCGACCGTGCCGTCCCAGGCGATGCCCGCTTGGTCCACGGCGCGGCGGAGGCCCGCGGCAAACTGCGCCTTGTTGTGGAGCAGCAGGGGGTCGAGCGGCACTTCATCGTCGTCCCAGCACCAACCCCAGCCCCATTGCTTCTTGTCCTTGAACGAACGGTCGAGCACGATGGCCTGCGAGATGCGCCGCACGCCCTGCGCCACGAGAGCGTCGGTGAAGGCGCGGAGGTCCGAATCGTCGAAGAGCGGGTCGTAGCCCGCGCGGACGAAGATGCGCCCGTTCCAGGTGGAGTCTGCCCCGAGCGAGCCTTCGGCGTAGAGGCGGGTGCGGAAAGCGTAGTCCGTGCCGAGCGTGGCGAGGGCCGCGATGGAGGTGACCAGCTTCTCGTTCGACGCGGGCCGCATGCACTGCCGCACATTGTGGGCAAAGACGAGCGAGTCCGCCGTGAGGTCGTAGACGTAGAGGCCCACCTGCGTGCGTTCGAAGATGGGGTCGTCGAGGAGCGCGGCGAGGCGTTCGGGGAGCGGGCGGGAGTCTTCCGGTTCGGGTTCGAGCAGGACGACTTCCGCCGTGTCCGGCAGCGACAGCGTGTCGGGGACAACCTCGGGCACGGGGCGGAGCGCCCAGGCGAGGGGGATGTGGAGGAGAAGGGAAAGGAAGATGAAGAAGTGCTTCATGTCGTGTTACAGTGTTTGCGGGGCGAAGTTACCAAACAAATCCCGTCCGGCCGTTCCCCGCCGCCGCTTTTCCTCGGTTTGGGGTAAAAGAAAAGGCCCGGGAGCGGAGTTCTCCCGGACCTGAAGATATGAAGCAGACAAATTATTTCGCGTAGCACTTCACCTTGGTTCCGTCGAAGCCGACGGCCATGATGTAGCTGGCACCCTCGCCCGAGGGGAAGAGTACCTGGGTGTAGCGCGAGGACTTCTGGCTGTCGCCCAAGCCGAACATGGTGATTCGGAGGAGTTTGCCTTCTGCGTCGTAGGTTTCGTAGCCCACGGCACCGGCCCAAGTGTCGTTGTCGACCTGGATGCGGTTGTTGTTGAGCGCGGTGCAGCCGCTGTTGAGGCCGGCGTCGGTCAGGGCCACCTTGTCGCGGAAGCGCGTCCAGTTGTAGGCATTGATGTAGTTCAGTGCAGCGGGGGCTTCCTTGTAGCCCTTGGCCTCCACGTCAGCCTTCAGCTCGTCGAGCATGGACTGCGTGATGATATTCCAGCCGGGGGAGTAGTCTTCGATGTAAGCCTTGATGGGGCGGTTGAGGCCCGCCTTCTCGAAGAAGGGCAGGAGGTTGTAGCCCGTGGCCTCGCACATGCGGCGCATCATCTCCACCTGCTTCTTGCCGTTGGTGTTGAACTTCGTCTGGTCGAAGCCGTCGCGGTAGCTGCCTATGAGGCGGCCGAACGCGCCGGGGTTAGCGCCTACTTCCTCGGTCCAGAGGGTGAGCTGCCAGAAGGGGACTACCTTCACGAAGTGGTCGAAGTTGCGCGACTTCGTGGTCACCTGGCCGAGCTGCTTGCCGTTTTCGTCCTGGTCGGCGACGGTCACGCTGTTGTAGTCGTTGCCGTGGTAGTCAGGGCCGTCCTGCAGCTGCCAGCTGACGCCCTTGCGTACCCCCTCTTCGAGGTAAGCCTCGAAGCGGCCGCCACGCGTCCAGCCGTATTCGCCGATGCCGGAGATTTCGTCCTCCAGGCGGTGGGAGCCGTCGCCGTAGGCGTTGGCCGCACCGAGCTTGTGTTCCACCCAGGCCGAGTAGATGTTGTTCGTGGTCTCGCCGCATCCGCTCCACTTGAAGCCCGGCGTAATCTGGTTCACGTGTCCCAGCTCGTGGGCCATGCCCCAGAAACCGAAGTTGTCGGCGGAGACCCACTCATTGAAGCTTCCGAAGGCCGCTGCGGCACCGATGCCATCGGCAAACATGCCCGAGCGGACAGGACGGGCGAACTGGTGGTTCTTCGGCTCGATACCGGCCTGCGGCAAGCCCATGATTTCACGTTCGCGGTAGATGAGCGAGTCGTAGAGCAGGGCCAGCTTTTCGCCCTTGAGGGGCGTGCGCGCCTTGAGGTTGGCGATGGGCGCAGCCACGTGGAGGCGCTTCGAAACGATGTCGAAGATGTCGCTCTTGGCGTTGGCCAGGAAACGCTGATAGTCGGCGTCGGTGTGGCGGGCGGCATCGAAATAGCCTGTTTCGGTGGCCATGGCGAAGTGGAGCTTCACCTGCGGGGCCGACTCGAAGTTGTCGTTGAAGTAGCTGACGTAGCCGTTGCCGCGGTTGAGGGCCTTGATGACGTTTGCCCCGTTGCGCAGTGCGTAGTAGCTTTCCTGCTGTCCCTCGGTCTCGATGTCGTTGGCGTTGCTGAAGTTGGCGATGCAGAGCTGCACGGGGTATTGGTCGTCGATGCCTTCGGCGAAGACCACCACCTTGTCGCCGCTGTTGAAATAGATGCCTGTGGGATTCTCATACTTGTCGTAGCCTGCGCTGGTGAGGAGTTCGCGCTGCAGGGTGCCGCGCGTCTTGTAGCAGCCGAACTCGCCGACGCGGAATTCCTGGCTGTAGCCGCCCTCGAGCATGGTGTAGGCCAGCTGGCGCAGGTAGGGGTTGGCCACCTTGGCCACTGCGGCGGCGTCGGTGCCGGGCTTGAGCTCGTTGCACAGCGGGGAGGTGAACACGTCGCCGATGGCTTGCGTGAAGCTCTGGTCGTACTGGAAGAAACCTATCTCCGCGCAGGAGGCAAAGTTCTTCGCCTGGTCGGAACTGGCCGACTTGATGGTCACGCGCACGGTCTTGACGTTGTCCACGCCGTTCTCGCCGAAGCGGAACACAGAGGAGGCGCTGCTCTCCTGGAAGTCAGCCTCGCCGGCCTCCACGAAGCTCGTGGGGGCGTCGGCCGTGGCGTAGGAGACGGAGATTTCGCCCCAGTTGCCGTTGGCGCCGCTGGTGCGCGGGCTGTAGAGCATGTAGTCCACGTGGCCGGCGTCGGCGAAGGTGAACTCCACCTTGGTCGGGAAGGAGCAGCCGTCCCAGCTGGAGTGCCACAGCGTGGAGGGATCGCCGTCGAAGGCGTTCTCGATGCCTTGTCCGCCCTGCGAAGAGTCGGCCTTGCCGCTCTTGATGGCGAGTGCCTTGTCGCCGAGCTCCTCGGCGGAAGTGTTCTTGTCCTGCACGACGACGAGGGTGCGGGAGTAGCTGCCGTCGGCCGTGGTCAGCGTGAGCTGGGCGGAGCGCGTGAGGAGCGCATCGTAGTAGTACTGCGAGAAGAGCGTGAGGTTGCCGTTGGCTTCCTTGCGGTAGCTGAGCCAATCGGCACCTTCTTCCTTCGTCACGGTGTAGTCGGTGTTTGCCATGACGGCTACGGTGGTGAAACCAGCGTTGTAGCCCACGTTCACCGTGTTTTTGTTCGTGAGGATGTAGGCTGCCTTGGTGTCGTCGGCATCGAGCTGCAACGACTGGGCGCCTGCGGTCTGCACGCCAAGGGCCAAAGCCAGCAGACCCAACTTATAGAATTTCATGTCGTAGATTTTTATTTTTTAAAAAGGGATGATGGAGGTGGAAAAAGGCGTTGCGCGGAGCCGCGGGGCGGCGTGGCGCGGGGCGGCCGGCTTAGCGGACGAGCACCTTCACGCCATTGACCAGATAGATGCCTGCGGGAAGTTGCCAGCTGTGGGTTCCAGCGCCGAGGGTGGCGTTGGCAATGCAGAGGCCCGAGGCCGAGTAGATGCGCACGGGAGTCGAATGCGAGGCTTCCACGCTGAGTCGGCCGTGTTCGGAGGCGATGCGGAGCGAAGCGCCGTCGGCAGTGACGCGTTCGATGGCGTCGGGCACGCCCACGTTGAAGGGCTCGGTGCGGAACGGCTCGTAGGACGACGACTCGACGGTCAGCACCACGTTGGCGTGGGCTGTCTTGAACTTGAACTTCTTGCTGGTCTCCGTGAAGTCGGTCCCTTTCACGAGTTCCTGGCCTTCACCGTCCTGGAAGCTGTAGGAGGCACCCGAAGTGCTGCCCCAGCCGTTTTTGCTGATGAGGTCGGACCAGTTGTAGAGCGTTTCGAGTTCGTAGACGCGCTCGTCCATGACGTAGGGTGCCATCGGCGTGTGGTTCACCTGGATGGCGTGTCCCGAGAACTTCGTGGGCGGCATGGAATTGATGAAGAGCGCGTTGTCGTTGAGGTAGGCGTAGCGGAAAGTCTGTCGGCAGAGGGCGTCCCAGAGGATTTCGTGGAGCTGGTTGTGGTCGGCTGCGAGGGATACGAGCTTCGGAGCGCCTTTGCTCAGGTCGATGGACTTCAGGCTGTTGTTTTCCACCCAGAGGTCCTCCAGTTCGGGCACTTCGGGGATGGTCAGTGCGGTCAGTGCGTTGCTGGAGAGGCAGAGAGAGCGGAGCGAGTTGCTGAGGTCCAGCTTGGCCGAGGTGAGGGCGTTGTGTGCGGCCCACACCGTCTGGGCATCCTTGAGCACGGTGACCGAGGGGAGGGCCGTGAGGGCGTTGCCGTTCACGATGTAGCTTTCGGGGCGTGCCGAACTGCTCAGCGTGAGGGAGCCGGCGGCGATCTGGTTGAGGGCCACGTTGAGGTCTTTCAGCTCATTGAGCGCTTTGGCGTTGAGTGCGGTGAGCTGGTTGCCCTGGAGGTCGAGAGTGGTGAGTTGGGTGCACTTGCCAAGGGTGAGGGCGGTAAGCTCGTTGTCGGCAGCGTAGAGTTCGGTGAGCTGGGGCGCGTCGGTGAGTTCGAGGGCGGTGAGTTTGTTGCCCTGTACGTAGAGGCGCTTGAGGTAGCCTTGGGTCGTGGTGATGGTGAGCCGTGCATCCTTAACGGGGAGGCTGATGAGGCTGCCGTCCGAAACGAGCTGTTCGGAGTCGCCGTTGCCCCAGGTGATGGAGTAGGCGAGGTCGGCGTTGAGCGCAAGGGAGAGGTTTTCACCTGCGGCCAAGCCTGTGGTGAGTGTCACCTCGTCGGCATGGAGTGGGGCAGTGCCCAACGCCAGCAGCGCCGAGGCCACAAGGACGGAGAGTTTTTGCATAATATTGGACTGTTTGTTTGTGAATGATATATGCTTTGGGTGTAACAAGATGTCGGATGGGATTCAGTTGATAACGACCACGGCGTCGTTGGCGTAGCTCAGCTGGTAGCGGAAGAGGCGCCGGGCGCCTTCGCCCTGGGAGAGGGTGCCGCCGTTCTGGAGGTCGTAGCTGCGGTGGCAGCGCGGACAGGTGAGGGCCTCTGCGGCGGAGAACTGGAGCTGCTTCGTAATGAGGTCGTCGTCGTAGCAGGCGGGGCAGGCCAGGTCGAAGGCCAGCGGGAGGTACTGCATGTTGAGGTCGGGCACGGAGGGCGTGCCGACCACGAAGCCCGCGATGGACTCGGGCTTGCCGTAGGCTTCGGCAGCGGTGCGCAGCACGGTCTGGCTCTGGCCCGAGGGGGAGGAGAACTGGATGGTGGACGTGCCGAAGGTGATGGCGCAGAACTGGCCAGGGTTGTTGAGCGCCGTGTAGAGCGGCTGCACGGCGGAGACGGGGCTGTACTTGAAGAAGGCCCGGTGGTGGGCGTAGAGGTCCTTGGCCTCGTCGGAACAGGCGGCGAGGCTGAGCCCAACAAGGAGGGGGCAGAGGATGCGGAGCGGGCGGAGCAGAAGGCTTTTCATGGGCGGGGCGGAGCCAGGGAATTAGTCGGTCAGAGCCTTCTCGGCTGCGGCGACGCGGTCGAAGCCGAAGGTTTGCCAGGTGCGGTCGAAGCAGGCGGCAATGCAGTCGTTGCAGAGGTTCCCGAGGCTGCCGACGTGGGTGTGGTGGAGCTGCTTGTCGGGATGGAAGCGTCCGGCTTCGATGTCGAGGCCCACCTGGCGGTAGGCGTCGCGGAAGGGCGTGCCCGCCGCAGCGAGGCGGTTCACTTCCTCGACGGAGAACATGGCGTCGTAGCGCGGGTCGTCGA
>CAMGGA010000083.1 GCA_946055515.1 uncultured Bacteroidales bacterium | reverse complement strand
CGCTCTCGCTTGCACGAAAGTTCTCGCCAAGCCCAAGTGAGCAAGCTCCCTTGGGGCTTTTGGCTGAACGAAAACGTTGATTGTTTCACTCAGGCTTTCGCTTCAAAATCCACTTCAATCTTCTTCCATGAAAACCATTGTTCTTCAACAAGTTCTGCCCGACGTGTTTGCCCAAGGTCCAATACGCCCAAGCGAAGTGTGGCGCAGCGAAGTGAAGTTTGAGAAGGGAAAGCATTACCTTGTCGAAGCCCAATCCGGTGCCGGCAAATCAACCCTTTGCAGTTACTTGACAGGTTATCGCAACGACTATGCAGGCTCCATTCTCTTTGACGGGATGGACATCCGCACACTGAAAGAGAACGACTGGTCCAGCCTGCGCCGCCGCCATCTCAGCCTGCTCTTCCAAGAACTCCGGCTTTTCCCCGAATTGACAGCCATGGAAAATGTGGAAATCAAGAACAGATTAACCCATTGGAAAAGTCCGAAGGAAATGGCAGAATGGTTCGACCGCTTGGGTATTGCGGACAAAATGGAGGCGAAAGTGGGGCGCATGAGTTACGGACAACAACAGCGCGTGGCGCTCCTTCGTTCGCTGGTGCAGCCTTTCGATTTTTTCCTGGCCGATGAACCCATCAGCCATTTAGACGAAGCCAACAGCGAAACCATGGCAGCCCTTCTCGCTGAAGAATCAGAACGGCAAGGGGCTGCCATTGTGGTGACGAGCATTGGCAAACACCTCCCCCTTCCCTACGACCACGTGCTGCGCCTCTGACCGCGGGGCCAGTTTCCTTTCCCCTCCACAAGCTTTCTTTTATCACAACATGGAAAATCTACTTGCTCTTTATAAGGAATGGAGTGGCGCCGCGCCGCTCAAGGCTGAAACGCTCCCGAAGGCGGGCAGCAACCGCCGCTATGTCCGCCTCTACGGCCGCTGCGGTCAGTCGGTGATTGGCGTGGTGGGCACTTCGGTGCGCGAAAACCATAGTTTTGTCTACCTGGCGAGCCACTTTGCATCGAAGGGGCTGCCCATGCCCCGCATCCTAGCCATCAACGACGACGAGACCTGTTATCTGCAGGAGGACCTTGGCCGTGTTTCGCTCTACGATGCCCTCGCCCCGGCGCGTCAGAACGATTACTGCTACGGGGAGGCGGAAACTGCCTTGCTGTCCCGTACGCTGCGCCTGCTCCCGCACATCCAGGTGCGCGGCTCGGAGGGGCTCGACTACAGCCAGTGCCTGCCTCCCGTGCGCTTCGATGCGCAGGCGGCCATGTTTGACCTCAACTATTTCAAATACAGTTTTCTGAAAACGACGGACCTCCCCTTCGACGAACTTCTCCTGGAAGCGGACTTGCAACGCTTTGCGGCGGACTTGGCGGGCGATGCGGCTGAGGAGCATTATTTCCTCTATCGCGACTGTCAGGCGCGCAACGTAATGCTCCTGCCGCAAGGTGGGCCGCGCTTCATTGACTTCCAGGGGGGCATGGAGGGTCCGCTCCAGTATGACGTGGCTTCTTTCCTCTGGCAGGCTTCGGCCCGCTATCCGCAGACATTGCGCGAATATCTCGTGGGGCAATATCTCGACGAACTCCGCTCGTTGCTCCCCGCGCTGAACGAGGAGCGCTTCCGCCAGCGACTGGACCTCTTCGTCCTGTTCCGCATGCTGCAGGTGCTGGGTGCCTACGGATTGCGGGGCTACGTGGAGCGGAAGAGGTATTTCCTCGACAGCATCCCGCTGGCTATCCGCAGTCTGCGCCGCCTGTTGCTCGACGGGGTGGCCCGCGACTACCCCTGTCTGGACGATGTGCTGCGCCGCATGGTGCGCCTGCCGCGTTTCGACGAGGCACCGCGCCCCGCTGGGGCTGTAGGCTGTGCGGAGAAGGGAAAGTCTCCCTTGGTGGTGAAAGTGTTCAGCTTCAGTTACAAGAAGGGCATCCCTGCCGACGACAGCGGCAACGGTGGTGGCTATGTGTTTGACTGCCGCAGTACGCACAACCCGGGCCGCTACGAGCCCTACAAGCAGCTCACGGGGCTTGACGAGCCCGTCATCCGCTTTCTGGAGGAGGACGGAGAAATCTTGACCTTCCTCGACGCCGTGTACCACCTCGCTGATGTCCACACGCAACGCTACATCGACCGAGGTTTTACGAGTCTGATGTTTGCCTTCGGCTGCACGGGCGGGCAGCACCGCAGTGTCTATGCGGCGCAACACTTGGCAGAACACCTTCACGGGAAATTCGGCGTGGAGGTAAGACTGTGCCACCGCGAGCAGGGGATCACCGTAACGTTATGAGGTGTTTTTGTAAGGTTATGAGGTGTTGCGCTTCGCGCAGGTTATAAGGTTATAAAGTTACTTTGTAAGGTTATGAGGAACTGCGCTTCGCGCAGGTTATAAGGTTATCAGGTTATCAGGTTATGAGGTTATAAAGTATCTTCCAAATGACTTTGCATAGCAAATCAGTTGCGCCAAGGACTTACTTTATAACCTTATAACCCTGGGAGCGAAGCGACCTTAATCTTATAACCTTCAAGTTCCGGAACTTCCGGAACTTGAATATCACCCCACCCTGACCCTTCGCACCATGAAATGCGGAGAATGACCTCTGTTTGTTTGCATTTTGCAAGTTTCCTATACGTGTTTTTACCCCAAAATTTTGCTTCACAGCTTCACAGAGGGCATTTTTGCGTTGATACTCATGGCAAAACAGTGTGAAGGGTCGGCTCAAAAAGCCTTCACCACCTGCCCCGAAGCTTCACACACTTTTCCATCGCACAATCGGCGGCTTTCGCGTTTCAATAGCAGGCTTTGGATTTTCTGAAGGCGGCATGGAAAAAACAGGGCCTGGCGTTGGGTAAAAGGCCCCGAAAATATAAACGGATTAGAAAGAAATCTGCGATGAAATCGGGCTTTTTTGAAAAAATATATAAACCATTTAGAATCGAAAATCGGCAATCGTGGGGCGTTAAGCCCACATGGGTTGCCACCTGTGAAGGAAGGCGCATCATCGCGCCATCATCGCGGCCGACCCTTCACACTGTTTTCCGCTGAGTTCCAGGCAGAAACGTGCCTACTGTGAAGCTGTGAAGGCTTTTTTCGGGGTAAAAACACGTATATATAGGGTTGTTTTTCTGGAAAAACGCTGCTTTTTACGTGCGACTTTCCCTACGACGTCAGCCATTGAGCCTTCTTGGCCCTGCATTCGGTTTGCACTATCTATCATAAAATTCAAATTTCGGAAGTTCTGGAAGTTGAAGGTTATAAGGTTAAGGTCGCTTCGCTCCCAGGGATATAAGTTTATAAAGTAAGACTTTAGCGCGCCTAATCTGCAATGCAACATAATCTGGAAGTAACCTTATCCCCTCATAACCTGCGCAAAGCGCAACACCTCATCATCTCCGAAACTTAAATAAAATAAAAAAAATCCGCAAATGCTTCGTCCAATATATTGTTTGCTGTATCTTCGCCCCTGTTCCGAGGATTGGCCTGACGGCAAGCCCGACGGACGGCCCGCTATTATTGTAAACCATGAACAATCCAACTACCCCTCCGTCCATTGACCGGCTCATCGATGCGGCACAAATCGAGGAAGCACTCCAGCGCATCGAAACGGCTATGGGACAAGGCGGAGAAAGCTATGAGCTCTACCTCTTGAAGGGCAAGGCTCACTTGAAAAAGCAGGAATGGCACCTGGCGCAGTCGGCCTTCCTGAAAGCTGAAGCGCTCAATCCGCAGGGCAATGCCCGCCAGTATTGTTCGCTGATTGAAGACATCATGCAGTTTTACCACAAAGATTACTACAATCCTTAGCCAAAAACTGGAGCGTGAAGGTGAGAAAAGTCCAGCGCTGCATCCCGCCGCCCTGTGCAGGGTTGCCAGCATGACTTTCGCCACCTTATCACTTTCCACTTCATAACCCTTTTCTAATACATTACCAGCATGAGCAAAATCAAAGGAGCCTTGGTCATCGACACGGATCGGTGTAAAGGTTGCGGCCTATGCATTGTGGCCTGCCCTACCCAAACGCTTGCGCTTTCCACCAACGAGGTGAACCACAAGGGCTACGCCTTTTGTCAAGAAGTGACGGACACCTGCATCGGCTGTGCGTCGTGCGCCATCGTCTGTCCGGATGGCTGCATCAGTGTTTACCGCAAAAAAACAGTTTAAATCGCTGTGGGACATTGTTTCTCCAGCTACAACATCTACAGTTCTATGAACGAAGAAAACGAAATCCTGCTTCTCAAAGGAAACGAAGCCATCGCCCGCGCCGCCATCCGCTGCGGCTGCGACGGCTACTTCGGTTATCCGATTACTCCCCAAAGTGAGGTGCTCGAAACGCTCGCGGAGTTGAAGCCGTGGGAAACCACGGGGATGGTGGTGGTACAGGCCGAAAGCGAAGTGGCCTCCATCAATATGCTCTACGGCGGTGGCGGTACGGGCAAACGCGTGATGACCTCCTCTGCCTCGCCGGGTATTGCCCTGATGCAGGAAGGCATCAGCTATATGGCTGGTGCCGAGGTTCCCGGTCTCATCGTGAACGTGCAGCGCGGCGGTCCGGGTCTGGGCACAATCCAACCTTCCCAAAGCGACTACAACCAGGCTACCCGCGGCGGCGGCAACGGTGACTACAACGTGATTGTGCTGGCTCCGGCTTCGGTGCAGGAAATGGCCGACTTTGTGGACCTCGCCTTCACGCTCGCCTTCCGCTGGCGCACGCCCGTGATGATGCTTTCCGACGGCGTTATCGGCCAAATGATGGAAAAGGTGGTGCTGCCTCCCTTCAAGCCCCGCCGCACGGAGGAGGAAATCGCCAAGGAATGTCCCTGGGCGTCGAACGGCCACGGCATCAAGGAGCGCGGCCCGCAGGTGATTACCTCGCTGGAACTCCAGCCCGACATCATGGAGGTGCGCAACATCGCGTTGCAGAAGAAATACAAGGAGATTGCCGAGAAAGAAGTGCGCTACGAAACGCGACACATGGAAGATGCCGACTATGCCATCGTAGCCTTCGGATCGGCTGCGCGCATTTCCCAAAAGGCCATAGAGATTGCCCGGGAGAAGGGCCGCAACGCCGGTCTCTTCCGCCCCATCACGCTCTGGCCTTTCCCCGAAAAGGAAATCGCCGAACTCTCGAAGCAAGTGAAGGGCATCCTGGTGGTTGAAATCAATGCCGGGCAGATGGTCTTCGACGTGCGGCTGGCCGCAGAAGGCCGCGTGCCCGTGGAGCAATATGGCCGATTGGGCGGCATCGTTCCCTCGCCCGACGAAATCGTCGATGCACTCATGAAATTGCCCTAAACATTCCTCTTTAGCAACTGAAACAAATTATGATTCATTCTTCCGACGACCCATCCGACATTCTCGAGCGCCTGCGCCATCCCGAACGGGAAGCAGCGCGCCGGAATGACCAGAAGCTGCTCTTCCTGCGCAATGTGCTCAATACCGTTTTCATCCTTATGGCTGTCATTGCCATGATGGGCATCGTGCTCTGCGATGGAGGCGAGGGCCTCATGAAGTGGTATATTCTGGGGCTCATAGCGGTGGTTGTAAAAATGGTGGAAGTAGCACTCCGGATGCCTGGGATGCGCCGAAGAGGCTGAGACATAACAACAAGATTTTGGCATGAAACGAGAAGATATCATCCAACCCGAGAATTTGGTGTATGAAAAGCCCAAATTGCTCAACGACATGACGATGCACTACTGCCCGGGCTGTTCCCACGGCGTGGTACACAAACTCATCGCTGAGGTCATCGACGAAATGGGTATGCAGGACCACAGCATCGGCATCAGTCCCGTAGGCTGCGGCGTCTTTGCCTACCGCTACATCGACATCGACTGGCAAGAAGCGGCCCACGGCAGGGCACCGGCGCTGGCCACCGCCTGCAAACGCCTCTGGCCCGACCGCCTCGTCTTCACCTACCAGGGCGACGGTGACCTCGCTGCCATCGGTACGGCCGAAACCATCCACGCCCTGAACCGCGGCGAGAACATCACCATCATCTATATCAACAACGCCATCTACGGCATGACGGGCGGACAAATGGCGCCCACTACGCTCGAAGGCATGAAAACGGCCACCTGTCCCTACGGACGTGACCCGCAAATCCATGGCTACCCGCTCAACATGTCGGAAATCGCGGCCCAGCTCCAGGGCACGGCCTTCGTGACCCGCCAAAGTGTACACAGCGTGCCGGCCATCCGCAAGGCGAAGAAGGCCATCCGCCACGCATTCGAACTGTCCATGCAGGGCAAGGGCTCGAACCTCGTCGAAATCGTGGCCACTTGTTCCTCGGGCTGGAAACTTTCGCCTGTCAAGGCCAACCAGTGGATGGAGCAACACATGTTCGACTTCTACCACGTGGGCGACCTGAAGGACGTCACGGCGGAAAAGCAATGAGGCAAGCACCCCCAGCGTGCTAAGTATAAAAAGTTTATACACCGTTTTCGTTTAGCCCAATGAGCAAAGCCAAACTTGTTTGAGCTTGCCATGGCGGCAGAAAAACGCATTTTTAAGAAGAATAAGCTACCATGAAACAGGAGATTATCATATCGGGCTTCGGTGGTCAGGGCGTGCTCTCCATGGGCAAGATTCTGGCATACGCCGGACTGATGGAAGGCAAGGAAGTCACTTGGATGCCTGCCTACGGACCCGAACAGCGCGGCGGTACGGCCAACGTCACCGTGATCGTGAGCGACGCCCCCATCTCGTCGCCCGTGCTCAGCGCCTACGACACCGCCATCCTTCTCAACCAGCCCTCGCTCGACAAGTTCGAGCCCAAGGTGAAAGCGGGCGGCGACCTCATCTTTGACCGCTACGGCATATTCCAAAAGCCCACGCGGCAGGACATCCACTCGTGGCAAACGAACGCGATGGAAACGGCAGCGGAAATGTCCATGATGAAGTGTTTCAACATGTTCATCCTGGGCGGTTTCCTCAAGATCCATCCCATCGTGAGCATCGAAAGCGTCCTCAAGGCGCTGCGCAAGACGCTCCCCGAACGACACCACCACCTCCTTCCCGTCAACGAGCAGGCCATCCTGAAGGGAATGGAGATCATTGACCCTTTGAAATAACGCTTTATCCGATTCACTATGGCAAATCGCAAACAACTCAAGAAGAGCGTCAAGTCCATCACGGGCGAGCTCTTCGCCGACTGCGTGGCGCTGAGCATGTGCAACCAGGCCGACCGGCAGAAACTCGACGAACTCATGGTTGAAGTGCTCAACCTCCACGCCGACTTCGTGCAGCGCATCAGCCACACCGAGCCCGGCGCAGCCCGACTCTACTACAAGAAACTGAAACAAGAGTTCACCGAGAAAGTGAACGCCCTTTCGCAACGCATTGTCGAGGCGTAAAGAACGTTTTCGTTAAGCCAAAAGACCCAAGGGAGCTTGCTCACTTGGGCTTGG
>CAMGGA010000082.1 GCA_946055515.1 uncultured Bacteroidales bacterium | reverse complement strand
TTAAGTATGAGTGATAAAGTATGAGTGATAAGGTTATTCTTAAGTATGAGTGATACTTAGGTATGAGTGATAAAGTTATTCTTAAGTATGAGTGATAAAGTATGAGTGATAAGGTTATTCTTAAGTATCACTCATACCTAAGTATCCCTCATACTTTATCCCTCATACTTTATCACTCATACCTAAGTATCCCTCATACTTTATCACTCATACTTAAGAATAACTTTATCACTCATACTTAAGAATAACCTTAGGGGAGCAGGCTTATTCAGCCGGCTTCATGTTCGTGTAGACCGTCTGCACGTCGTCAAACTCCTCGAGGCGTTCCACCATCTTGTCGATGCTTTCGCGTTCCTCGTCCGTCACGTCCTTCAGGTCGTTCGGGATGTAGGTAAACTCAGCGCCGATCACCTCATAGCCGTTTTCCTCCAGGTGCTTCTGGATTTGGCCGAAACACTTCGGGTCGCCGTAGATGGTGATGCTTCCTTCCTCTTCGTCTTCGTCAAATTCGTCTTCCACGCCGAAGTCGATGAGGTCCAGGATCATCTCGTCCATGTCCAGCCCATCCTGCTTCTTGAAGGTGAATACGCACTTGTGGTCGAAGAGGTAAGCGAGCGAGCCCATCGTGCCCAAGTTGCCATTGAACTTGTTGAACACCGAGCGCACGTCGCCCACGGTGCGGGTGGCATTGTCCGTCAGTGTGTCCACGAAGATAGCCACACCGTGCGGGCCATAGCCTTCGTAAGTCATCGTCTTGTATTCGCTCTGGTCCTTGCCCATCGCATTCTTGATGGCACGCTCAATGTTGTCCTTCGGCATGTTCTCGCGCTTGCAGGTCGCGATGATGGCGCGGAGCGTCGGATTGTTTTCCGGTTCCGGGCCACCAGCCTTCACGGCCACGGCGATTTGTTTGCCCAGTTTCGTAAACGTGCGGGCCATGTGGCCCCAGCGTTTCATTTTTGCAGCTTTGCGGTATTCAAAAGCTCTTCCCATTGTACTGTATTATAGCGTTAGTTTGTATTGTTCTTAAAAGTGCGTTTACTTTATGGTTATATGGAGTTGCGCTTCGCGCAGGTTATGAGGTTATAAAGTTACTCTTTGAGCGTAGCCTTTAGCCGGTAACCTAATAACCTAATAACCTTTTAACCTAAATCTACCTCAGCTTCGCGCCGAGTTGCTTCTCGAGGTTCGTGACAATCTTCTTCATCACCGCCTCCGTCTGCTTGTCGTTCATCGTGCGGGCATCGTCCTGCAGCGTGAAGTTCACGGCATAGCTCTTCTTGCCAGCCTCCAGGTTCTTGCCCTCGTAGACATCGAAGAGTTCCACGCGCTTCAGCAGTTTCTTCTCCGAAGCGAAAGCGATTTGCTCGATTTGGGCAAATTCCACCTGCTTGTCCACCAAGAGCGCGAGGTCGCGGCTCACGGGCGGGAACTTGCTGATTTCCTTGAACGAAACCGCATTCTTCTTCACCTTCTTCGTCAGCAGCGACCAGTTGATTTCGGCATAGTAAACCTCCTGTTCAATGTCCGCCTGCGCCAGCAGCGCCTTCGAGACAAGGCCCAGTTCCACCAACGTCTTGCCGCTGCGGTCCGCGATGCGCAGACTCTTCGCGAAGATGTCGTTCTCGCCGGCCTCAATCTTCATGCCACCCAGCTCGCAGCCCACACGGCGCAGGATGTTCGCCACGTGCGCCTTCAGTTCGTAGACCGATGTGGCCTCCGTGGGGTGCGCCCACGAACCCTCCACGCGGTTACCCGTCAGCCAGAGGCCGAGAAGCTGCGTTTCGGAGTAAGGAGCCAGCGTGTGGCCCTCCTGGCGCTTTTCGGCATTATAATAGTAGCAGTTGCCCACCTCGAAGAACTTCAGGTTCGCCTGCTTGCGGTTCACGTTGTGCGCGATGCTCTCCAGACCGCCGAAGAGCAGCGTCTGGCGCATCACGCCGAGGTCCGAGCTGAGCGGATTCATCAGCCTCACCAGCGCCTCGGGCCTGTACACCTTCAGCTGCGTATAGTAAGCCTCCTTCGTGAGCGAGTTGTTCAGGATTTCGCGGAAGCCCGCGCCCACCAGCTGTTCAGCCACCAGGTTCTCCAGCTTGTTCGAGCGGTCCACGTCGCCCTTGATGGTCAGGCTCGACTTCACCGCCGTGGGGATTTCCACATTGTTGTAGCCATAGATGCGCAGGATGTCCTCCACCACGTCGCAGGGGCGCCGCACATCCACGCGGTAAGCCGGCACCTCCAGCTTCAGGCCCTCGGCCGTTTCCTCCACGATGCGCATTTCGAGCGAAGACACGATTTCCTTCACCACCCCGGCGGGGATAGCCTTGCCAATCAGGTCGTTGATGTAGCCGTACGTCACCTCTACGTCGAAATGCTTCTGGAGCGAAGGCACGGCCACATCCTTGATTTCCATGGCCACTTCGCCGCCCGCCAGCTCCTTGATCATCAAGGCGGCAGCCTTCAGCGCATACACCTGTCCGTCCGGGTCGATGCCGCGCTCGAAGCGGAACGAAGCATCCGTGCCCAGCCCGTGGCGGCGGGCACTCTTGCGGATCCAAGTCGGGTTGAAGTAAGCACTTTCGAGGAGCACGTTCTTCGTCGTCTCGTACGTACCCGACCCCTTGCCGCCGAATACGCCCGCGATGCACATCGGGTGCGCCGCGTTGCAGATGGCCAGGTCGCGGTCCGAGAGCCGGTGTTCCACCCCGTCGAGCGTGACGAACGGCGTACCCTCGGGCATCGCCTTCACCACCACCTTGCCGCCTTCGACCATGTCCGCGTCGAAGCAGTGGAGCGGCTGACCGTAGGCCATCATCACGTAGTTCGTCACGTCCACTATATTGTTGATGGAGCGCAGGCCGATGGTTTCCAACCGTTCGCGCAGCCACTCGGGACTATCCTTCACCTCGCAGTTCTTCAGCGTCACGGCACAGTAGCGCGGACAAGCCTCGGTGTTTTCCACCACCACGTCGATGTCCAGGTCGTGGTTGTCCACGGCAAACGCGCTCACGTCCGGGCGGTGCAGCGCCGTTTTCAGGCCGCGTCGCACGAGGCAGGCATAGAGGTCGCGTGCCACGCCGTAGTGCGAACAGGCATCGGCGCGGTTGGGCGTGATGTCCACTTCGATGACGAAGTCACTCTCCAGCCCGTAGTAGTCAGCCGCCTTCATGCCCACTTCCGTCTCGGCGGGAAGCACGATGATGCCGTCGTGACTCTTGCCCACGCCGATTTCGTCCTCCGCACAGATCATGCCCAGGCTCTCCACGCCGCGAAGCTTCGAACGCTTGATGGTGAAGACCTCGTCGCCCTCGCCGTAGAGTTTCGTGCCCAGTGTAGCCACGATTACCTTCTGCCCTGCGGCCACGTTGTGCGCGCCGCAAACGATCTGCACGGGAGCGTCCTGTGCGAGGTCCACGGAGCAGACGTGCATGTGGTCGCTGTTGGGGTGCGGTTCACAGGTCACCACTTGTCCCACCACGAGCCCTTCGAGCCCGCCCCTGATGGCCTGCACTTCTTCCACGCAGCCCACCTCCAGACCGATACTCGTGAGCGCTTCAGCCACCTCCACCGGGGAGAGGTCGAAGTCAACATACTCTTTAAGCCATTTATAGGAAATATTCATTACAGTAGAATTGATGTTTCTTGGTTCAAAAGTCCGGGTGGCAGCGCAAGCGAGGCTCGCGCACACCACTCGGCGGCGCAAAAGTAGTGCATTTTTGGGAAACGCGCAATAATTTGGAACGTGTTCTTTCTCAAGTGAGGGAGGGAGAAGGGGTGAGGGAAGCAGCTACAATGTCAAGGCTATTCCGTGCCATTCATAAAAGAGTGTTTCTCTGTGGGATATCAGGTTGCCCCGGCAGATGAAAACGAATGTTCACAATAGGCCGCAGCCACCTTCATATACGAATACTGGGCTTGTGCACGAAAAACATTTGCACCAGAAACAAATCTATTCACAGGCAACAGTGTCTTGAATATTTTTATTGACCTCACGAAGCCCCGCCTCAAGACTGCCAATCTTGACACATTTCCCATCGTTGTAGATTGAGGTTACCCCTATGTTTGCAAATCCTCTTCCCGCGCTGGCGTGAAAGGGTCATTTATCCACACATAGAGTTTGATTTCCCTCCATGTATCAAGGGGCTTGCACCTGCTCGGATTTTTACCCTTGCAGCTTGCTCATGCCCCACGCGTAGACCTTGTCGATATGGGGGCAGTGGATTCCCCTTTCGTGGGCCAACTGCCAGATGTATTTGAGTCCGTAGGGGAAATCTTCCGTAAAATAGCGGCTGCCGAAGTCGGGCACCCAACCTTCGGGGGTTTTCACCATAGGGGATTGGATGCCCTTGAAGCCCTGGATGGAGCGGAGTTTGGCGGCAAGGGAGGCGGCGTCGTGACTCTCGTAATAGGTGAGGGCCGTGGGGAGAAAGTCTGCCGACACGGGAAGGACTTTCAGCAAACGGAAAAACTCTTCGTCCATCCGGATATACAGTTCGGCGGCGGCTTCGGTCCATTCTTCGTAGAACAATAGCATGCGGCCGTACTTCCTGCCTTCGTTCTCCTGCCCAAACATCGTGTAGAGGCGCGAGGTGTGGAGGAGGGGGTTGCTGTTGGTCAAGGAGGCCTCGTAGTGGTTCTTCAATACTTGCACGGGGCGTTCAAACCATGCTTCCAGCAGGGCGGCGAAATGGGCTTTGGCCGCCTCACCGGTATGCTCTATCGCTACTTTGTGGGCGTCTTTATAGCCCAACAGATGGGCGGACTGTCCGTATTCGGCTACGCGCGAAATGAACGGCACTCTCTGGAATCCCCACAAGGGTTGCTCCTCGCCAAATATGCGAAGTGCTTCAAAGAAAAAGCCTGTGGAGGAGAATACCGCGCCTACGAAGGTGGTGGGCTTGACGTAGGGACGGATGGCTTGGAGTTCGGGGGCTATCAGGTAGCCGGGCAGGCACAGCAGGATGACGTCTGACTCGGGTATGACTTCTTCGGGATAGCTGCTGATTTTGGCCATGCTGCCTTTCAACAGCTGTCCGTCGGGGGTGTCTACCGTGATTTCGCGTTGCCACTTCCCGGGCTTTCCAGTGAGTATGTTTACCGTGGCATGCCCGCGGGCAGATAGCCAACCGGCTATGACGTGGCCCAACGAGCCGCCGCCACAGATGCAAATGGTCTTCATGGGGGTTTCTCTTTATTTTGGGGAGATTGGTTATCCGTATGGTTATGGGGAGGGGTGAGGTTGCTCCTCAGGTTATGAGGTTATAATGTCGCTGATGGAACGATAGCCTTAGCCAGTAATTCACTATTGTAACAACTGCCTTTAGCCAGTTACTTTATAACCTTATAACCTTATTCCTCGTAACCTTATTCCAAACAACCTTTCATTTCACTTCTGCAAACAGGGCCAGCACGACAAAGAAGGTGATGGTCAGCAGGAGTGTGGTGAGGAAGCTGAACAGGAATACGAGCAGGGTGCGCCACAGCGTGGTGAGCCAGGTGTAGCCGAAGAGGCGCTTGAAGTCCCACACGATGAGGAGGAGGAGCAGGTAGCCGGGCAGGGGGTAGAACATCTCGCTGTTGCCATGGCTGAAGAATAGCACGTAGACGGAGGAGAGGACCATCAGCTGACTGCTGACCAGCACCTGGATGAAGAAGTTCTCGGCCAGCGTGGTCCCGGGACGCAGGGGGGCGTGGCGGAACGTGCGCCAGGTGTAGAGCGTGAAGATGAGGTGGAGCACGATCAGGGAGATGGCTTTTTGCTGACGGAACCACTGGAGCACGGAAGCGATGGCTTCGCCCACTTCGGAAAACGACATTTCGCCCCCGCCGAAGTTGAAGACGTATTCCTTGCCGCTCTCTTCCAGCAGGGCGGTGTCTACAATCTGCACGTGGGGGGTGGTGGTCGAGGTGCTGTGGAGCCAATCGGAAACGTGGAGCGCGAGGGCGAAGAAGACGCAGAGCACGAAGAGCATCTTGACGGGTGGGAAATAGGGCATGCGCCTGCCGTCGAGGTAGTCGCCAATCATCTGGCCGGGACGGGTGAGGAGGTGCCAAACGGTGCGCGGGAGGCTGCGCGTGCCCATGCCCCAAACGTCCATGGTAGAGGACAGCACGCTCTTCACCGTGAAACGGCGGGTGGCTGCGCTCTGGCCACACTGGGGACAATAGTGGCCCGAATAGTGGGTGTGGCAGTTGAGGCATTCATGGGTGGGATTCGTCGGGTCGGTCATTTGGGAAATCGGGGTTATGGGGTTCCGGGCGCAGCTCCCGCTGCGGCTCCTACGGTCAGATCATCAGGTCGCTCATGACATCGTTGCTCACGAAGAGTCCCTGGCGCGTGAGCCGAAGGGTGTCGCCGTGGGCTTCGAGCAGTCCGCCGGCCAGGCTCCGGCGCGCTTCGCGGCGCACTGCGTCGGCGATGTCCTTGCCAAAACGTTCGCGCAGCTGTTGCAGGTCGAGGCCCTGGCGCGTGCGCAGTGCAGTGAAGGTAAACTCATTGACGCGGGCGGTGAGGCTGAGGGTTTCTGTCTCATGGGGCACGTCGGCCTGGGCTTGGCAATAGGCGCGGAGGTCGGGGAGGTTGAAGCGGCGCGAGGTGCCGTCGTAGGAGTGGGCGCCGGGGCCGAGGCCGAGGTAGGGGATGCCCTGCCAATAGCCGGAATTGTGGCGCGCCATGTAGCCCGGCCTGCAGAAGTTGGAGATTTCGTAGTGGTCGAAACCGGCCTTTGCGGTGGATTCGAGGAGGGTTTCGTATTGGGCCAAGGTGAGGTCTTCGTCGGCGGGGCGGAGCGTGCCGGCCTCGACCATGCGGCCCAGCGGCGTAGCTGGTTCGACGCTGAGCGCATAGGAGGAAAGGTGGGTGACGGGCAGCGAGAGGGCTTCGCGGCAGTCGGCGGCGAAGTCGGCGAGGGTCTGACGGGGCAGGCCGTAGATGAGGTCGATGCTCACATTCCCGATGCCTCCCTCGACGAGGGTCTCGACGGCCTGGCGTGCTCCTTCGGCGGTGTGGCGGCGGCGCAGCAGGCGGAGCAGTGGGTCGGAAAACGTTTGTACGCCGAGGCTCACGCGGTTGATGCCGAGTCGGCGCAGTGCCGCCACGCGCTGGGGCGTGATGTCGTCGGGATTGGCTTCGAAGGTGACTTCTGTCTGGGGCTGCAGGACAAAGCAGCGATGGATGGCCCCGAAGATTGTTTCCACCTCTGCCTCTGTCAGTCGGGAGGGAGTGCCTCCGCCGAAATAGACAGAGCGAAGGGCATGGCGCGACTCCGCAGTCTGTGGCTCAGCAGGCCGCAAATAGTCTTTCCGGATTTCCATCTCGCGCACCATCGTTTCGACAAAACGGGGCCGCCATGCTTCCTGGGCGGTGGTGGAGTAGAAGTCGCAATAGATGCAGCGCGATGAACAGAAGGGGATGTGGAGGTAGAGCATGTTATTAAGTATTAGTGATAAAGTATTAGTGATAAGGTTATTCCCTAAGGTTATTCTTAAGTATGAGTGATAAAGTATGAGGGATACTTAGGTATGAGTGATAAAGTATGAGGGATAAAGTATGAGGGATACTTAGGTATGAGGGATACTTAGGTATGAGGGATACTTAAGAATTACCTTATCACTCATACTTTATCACTCATACTTTATCACTCATACTTAAGAATAACTTTATCACTCATACTTAAGAATAACTTTATCACTCATACTTTATCACTCATACCTAAATATCCCTCATACTTTATCACTCATACCTAAGTATCAGGAGTAACCTAATCTTCGCTCTTC
>CAMGGA010000081.1 GCA_946055515.1 uncultured Bacteroidales bacterium | reverse complement strand
CACGCACGACAATCCCGCCTCCACGTTGAACGCACACCCACGCACGACAATCCCGCCTCCACGTTGAACGCACACCCACGCACGACAATCCCGTCTCCACGTTGAACGCACCAGACGCACGAAAACAGCGTCTCCACGTTGAACGCACGCCACACCCACGACAATCCCGCCTCCTCGTAGAACACCGAAGCCGAAGGGTATTAATCCCGCCGATATTCAAGCGTTCAACGCGCGCCCCAAAGGGGCAATGAGCTTCCAGCCCAGGGCAAGCGAGCGTAGCGAGCGACACCCTGGGTTAGGCCGATGGGTTTCCGACACGCCCCCGAAGGGGGCAAAAGCAACGATAGAGGCGTTCAATCACGCCGACAAATCCCCCTGTCATTGCTTTTGCCACCCTCCGGGGGCGCATCGCATCACATCGCGCCAAACCCAGGGCGTCTCGCGTGCCCCGGACTGAAATCTCGTTGCCCCTTCGCCCCTCCACGTTCAACGCGCGCCACACGCACGACAACCGCATCCCCGCATTAAACCCACGCCTCCACGAAAAAATGCAGAAATCTTAGGAAAATTTTGTTCGTTCGGAAAAAGTTACGATATTCGCGAAACAAACGAGAATAGCCAATGCAACACATTGAGGATTTCCTGACGTATATCTCCGCCGACCGCGGGTTCTCGCCCCAAACGGTGAAGACTTACCGCATGGCGCTGGAAAACTTCAAGGGGTTTGCCGATGCACTCGACGGACCGCCGCAATGGGACTCGCTCGACGCGGACGTGGTGCGCCAATGGATGGCCCACGAAATGAAACGGGGCTGCTCGGGACGCTACCTGAACAAACAGCTCAGCGCACTGCGATCGTTTTACCGCTACCTGCTGCGCATGGGACGCGTGGAGCACAACCCGCTCCGCTTCGTCAAAAACCCGAAAGCGCACACCCCATTGCCCACGTTCCTGAAGGACTCGGAAGTAAACCGACTCTTCGACGAAGTGGTGTTCGGCGAGGACTTCAAAGGACAACGCGACCGTCTCGTACTCCTCACTTTCTACCACACGGGCATCCGACGCGCCGAACTGATGGGGCTGGACGTGGAGAACATCGACCTGGCGCGCTGCGAACTGAAGGTGACGGGCAAACGCAACAAACAGCGCATCGTCCCCTTCGGACCAGAACTCCACGACGCACTCGAAACCTACCTGCTGCTGCGCGCGGAATTTGCCCCCGAAACGGAACAGGCGCTCTTCCTCAACGACCGGGGAAAACGCATGGGGCTCACGCTCATCTACGAAACCGTACACCGCTATCTCTCGCTCGTGACTACGCAAAAAAAGAAGAGTCCGCACGTGCTGCGCCACACTTTCGCCACAACGATGCTCAACAACGGGGCCGACCTGGAAGCCATACGCGACCTGCTGGGCCACGAGAGCATACAGACAACGGAGGTCTACACGCACACCACGTTTGCCGACTTGAAAAAAGAATACGAACACGCCCACCCCAGGGCTTAAACTAAAAAGGAGGTTACTATGGAACTTAAGATTCAAGCCATCCATTTCGACACAACCGAGAAGCTGAACCTGTTTATCGAAAAGAAAGCTGCCAAGCTACAGAAGAATTGCGAGAATATCATCAAGGCCGAGTTTATCCTGAAAGTGGTGAAGCCCGAAACGGCCCGCAACAAGGAAACGGCCGTGAACATCAATCTGCCCGGCGCCGAACTCCGTGCCGAGAAGGTTTGCGACACCTTCGAGGAAGGCGTGGACCAGTGCGTGGACTCTCTGCTCCGCCAGCTCGAAAAGTACAAGGAACGCCACGCTTAGTGTGCCGGAGCGGACGCTGACACCGGCCCGCACAAGGTATGTTCCCCAAAAACAAAAAAACTATCGCCCCGAGGCTACGCGACACGCTGCTTCGGGGCGATTTCTTTGTTTCATAGTGTGGCCCGGGGACCTACGGGAGAAGGCGGGCTTCCTCGACTTGGGCATTGCGGCAATGCTCCATGAGTATGGGCTGCTGGATCCAGTGGTAGGGCTTGTAGTCAGTGTTCTTCTTCAGGCGGTTCTTGCGGAACACGAGGCCATCGACCGACTTGGCGTAGAGCAGCGGGTGGTCGAAGGTGGCGAAGTCGTTGTCCTCAATGACTATAGAGCGGGGGCGTCCGCCGTGGAAGTAGGGGTCAGCCTCGTCGAGGCGCGGAATCTCGGGATAGATGGAGATGACGGCGTTGGTGAACTGGTAGAGGCTGGTGAGGGCGTTGAGGAAGGTGTTGCGGCGGATTACGAGGTCGCGCACGGCCCCGCTCTCGTACCATCCGTTGCAGTCGCCGCAGAGCACGATGGCTGCGCCGGAGGTGTGGTCGAAGAGGTTGCTCTCGCAGACGGTGCGGAGGGGCGAACTGAAGAGGGCGCCGCGGGCACGGTTGTTGCGCACGATGTTGTGGCGGAACTCTACCTCGGGAGCCCAGGTGAGGTTTTCAATGCCCCAGCCCGCTTCGGCACTGATTTCGGCGGGGAGGGGGTCGCGGAAGCGGATGATCATTTCGCGGCAGGCGTCGTAGGTGGGCTGGTCGGCGGGACGGATGGAGGCAATGGCCGTGCGGAAGGGATGGTGGGCCATGTGTTCCGAAGCGAGGAACTGTACCTCGTCGCCCACGTCACCCCAGTCGAAGCCCCAGGCCTGGCCGTGCTCGTAGCGGCAGCGGAGGGTGTGGTCGTCGATGCGCTCCCGCACGCGGAGGTAGATGCCGTGGATGTTGATGGCATCGTCCATCATGCCTTCGTAGAGGCCGTGGTTGGAGACAATCTTGCCCTTACACTGCGAGAAGTGGGTGGCATCGGCCTGGGTGGTGAAGTAGCGCGGGTCGCCATCGCCGCGGAGGCACACGCCGAAGTGGTCGAGGGTGATGTCGGTGCAGCGCTGCGCAATGAGGCCCATGCCCTCGGCGTAGTGGACCTGCACGTTCTTGAGGAGCGTGCCGACGTCGTTGCGCATCACGATGCCGGGGCAGGGACGGTGCCACATGCGCATGGCGACTACAGTGCCGGGCACGAGGCGGGAGTCCTTCCAGTTGGGCGCGAGGAGCTGGCGGCCGCCGAGGTCGCGGAGACCTTCGGTGTTGATGCCGAGATCGGCGGTGTTGTAGACAATGTGGCGGGTGTCGCGCTCGAAGGCAATGCCGGCCGACTGGTTGCCCACCCAGCCTTCGCCGTAGGTTTCAAAGCGCCCGGCAGGGTTGATGCGGTAATTGACCCAGGGGGCTACTTCGAAGGTGATGCCGTCGGTGGCAGAGTTCTTCACGACCTGCACCTGGGCTATCTGGGGGTTGGGGAAGTCGATGTGGAAATCGCGCAGCGCAGTATGCTCGCAACGGGAGAGCACGAGGGGAATGAGGCGGCCGTGGAAGAGGAAGTCCGCGCCGTTGCCCTCGAGGGTGAGGTTGTGCCAGTCCTCCAGCCACAGGCCGACGCGCTTGGAGGGGTCCTGGTCGTGGTTGGAGATGTAGATGACGTGGGAGGGGGCATCGGCCGCGTGGAAGTGGTATTCGCCCTTTTCGAAGCGGAGCACGACGCGGTCGGAGGCGCTGACGCTGCGCTGCACATCGGCAAGCACGCGCTGAAGGCGGGATGCGAGGGTGGAGTCGGTGGCGGCGTTCGGGGCTATGCCCTTGCTCTTCATGTCCACCACTACCTTGCGCGCAGAGGCGGGAAGGGAGGCGAGGCACAAAAAGGCTACGAAGCAACCATACAAGAGATGTTTTGCTTTCATGGGAATTGTGGTTGAAAGTATTATACAATAGTGTTAATAGGTGTGGGCAAAGGTAGGGATTTCGGTGAATTGCACTGTATGGAAGGGAAGGAAAAGGGCTGAGGAGAAGTTTTTTTTGAAGAAAAGAGAAAATAATCGCGCAAAACATTTGGAGTTTTCGCAGAAAGCGCTACCTTTGCACCCGCAAACGAACAAAAAATCAGCATGGTGCGTTAGTTCAGCTGGTTAGAATACATGCCTGTCACGCATGGGGTCACGGGTTCGAGTCCCGTACGCACCGCATTTTGCGATTAGTATTGAGGTTATCCTGAAGCTCCGGTTTCAGGATTTATTTTTTGTACCTATTCCCCCTTCCATTCGAGCCGGGCGAGGAAGTCGTAGTGCTCGCCTTCCTGCACTTTCTCCACGCGGAAACCGAGCGGGGTGGCTACGTGGCGGAGGGTTTCAAAATCTACATAGAGCCAGTCGAAGGCGGGGCCCTTGCAGCCGGCGTAGACCATGCGGTAGTCTACTTCGCCGTAGTAGCCTTCTTCGGCGGGCGGGAGGAAGGTGCCGTCGGGCGCTTCAAAAAGGTAGCGCAGGTCGGTGGAGTCGGCGAGGAGGATGCCGCCGGGTACAAGCAACTGGCGGGCCCGCTCCAAGAGCCGGGGCAGACGGGAGAGGCGGCCGGCAATGCCGAGGCCGTTCATCATGAAGAGAAGGGTGTCGAAGCCTTCGCCGAAGGAATCGGTGAAGAAATCGGCGCAGTGGGCCTGGCGCACGCCGCGCTGCTGCATGACTTCGACGGAAAGGGGCGAGACGTCGACGGCGGTGACGTCGGACAGGCCGCGTGCCTGGAGGGCAAGGGTGTGGCAGCCTGCACCTGCTCCGACATCGAGGACGCGGCCCCGGGCGAGGCTGAGGGCACGGCGCTCGAGCGGGGGCATTTGGGCTTCGGTGCGGAAGAGGGTGGGAATGGGCATCTCATCTTCGTCGAAGAGGCTGGAGAGGATGCGGAGGCGGTGGAGGGGCTGGCGGTGGAAGTGGTCGTGGATGGCGCGGCCCATGGGGTCGCGGTGCGGTGAGAGGGTCATGCGGGGATGGGGATTGTGGAGCGGAAGGGCTCCGGTTGCAGGAATGCGGAAGAGCCGCCCTGCAACGGGCTGGTTGCGGGGCGGCTCTTCGGTTTGTTTCGATAGCGAAGCGAACAGCGCAATGGAGGAGCGCTGCGGCGGGCTGAATTAGTCCTCTTCGCGGTGCAGCTGCTGTACATAGACAGCGTGTTCCTTGGCCAAGCGCTTGAGCACGCTGGGCTTGTCGAACTGCTGGCGGGCACGGAGCTCCTTGATGACACCGGTCTTTTCAAACTTTCTCTTGAACTTCTTCAGGGCGCGCTCGATGTTCTCGCCGTCCTTGACTTGTACTACGATCATTTTTTGATTTGGGGTTTTATTTTATTATTACTTGATATGCATACTTCTTGCGAGGTGCAAAAGTAGATATAATCTTCATTCCTCCCAAACTTTCGGGGCGTTTTTTACTGACTCAGAAGAAAATGTGCCGTAAAATGCATTATAAAATTTTAATCCATTACCTTTGCACCTCTGACAGGACGCGGTCACGCTTGACCCCCATTTTACTTAAAAAGAACAAAACGGAATAAGATTTCATCACTGAGAGAGTCTACTAATATTAACAAAGCCTATCCCAGAACTACAATATTAACATCAAATGTATATGAACAAGAAGTATTTGTACATCGGTTTGTTGCTGGCCCTGCCGCTGCAGTCGTGCATCGACAGCGACTACAATCTGAGCGATCTGGACACGAATGTCAGTGTGCCCGTGGACGGCCTGACCCTGCCGCTCAACATGGAAAGCCTAACGCTCCACACGGTGCTCGACCTCGACGAGGACAGTCAGGTGAAGGAGTACAACGGCAAGTATGCCGTGGTGGTGGAAGGTACCTTCGAGAGCGAGAGAATCCAGGTTGACAACTTCAACATGGACGGCGCCGACATCGAGAACATTGTGGGCAAGTCCACAAAATCGGCCGGCAATGCCCGCGCCCGTATCAAGAAGACGAAAAGCGGAGAACTGGAACAACTCGTGGCTTCGTACTCGCTGCCGACGGATAAGACCAACGTGACGATGTCGGGCAAGGACGTGACGGACGCTATCCAGTCGCTGAAATCGGTAAGCGTGAACACGACGATTTCGACGAAGGTGAACATCGACCAGGAGAAGAAGCTCAACGGTATCGTGGAAACGATGCGCGTGGAGAACTTCAGCTTCAAGGTGCCCAAGGGCCTGGAGGGCAAACTGGTGCTGAAAACGAAGGACGGCAAGGAATACACCACGGACAACATCGACTCGAAGACGGGTGTGGCCAACTTCCAGACGGAGGAGATTATCATGCCCGACGGGGAATTTGACATGGAGTTCAACGTGACTGCCCTCAATGAGGAAATCCTCGAACAGACTTTGGAGCAAATCAAGGAGAACGACAACTTTACCGTGGAGGATAACTTCGGCGTGAACGACGGTGCTATCAGTATCTACGACACGGACTTCAATGACAAGTACAAGGACAAGACGCAGGAGGAAAAGTACAACGCGCTGCCCGACGAACTGAACTATGTGTCGGAACAGCAGATGAGCGACATCAACGTGGAGGACTTCTCGGGCGACCTGGACTATGCCGTGGAGGACGTGAACATCGACCCGATTGACCTCTCTGAAATCCCTGACTTGCTGAACCAGACGGGTACCTACCTGAACTTCACGAACCCGCAACTTTACCTCAGCCTGAACAACCCCGTAGAGGACGGTGCCAACCAGACGGTGCCCGCAAGCACGAAGTTTGAAATCACTTCCATCGACAAGAACGGACAGGAAAACAAATATGCGCTGGACAAGGGCGAGGAAATCATGGCGGACGAAGCGAGCAACTATTTCTACCTCTCCCCGAAGACCGTGGAGAAGGACGACATGTACGAATCGTTCGAGAAGGCCGAACACGTGAAGTTCTCCACGCTGGGCCAAATCCTCAGCGGCGGCGACATGCAGACTTCGCTGGGCATCCCCACGACGCTGGTGGTGAAGGCTATCGACACACGCGTGAAGGCTGAAGGCATCCAGAACTTCCAGCTCGGCCGGGATTTCGCTCCCATCACGGGCCGCTATGTATTCTACGCTCCGCTCTCGCTCACCCCGGGCTCGCGCATCCGCTACTCGGAGGAATATGACGGCTGGAATACGGAAGAACTGGACGACATCACCATCAGTGCCCTGAAGGTGAGCTGCGAGGTGACAACCGACGTGCCCTTCTCCCTCGACGTGAAGATGACGCCCATCGACAAGTTCGGCAAGCGCCTCACGAACTGCACGGCTACAGCCAAGGTGCTTTCCAATGCACAGAAGCAGAAGCTGGAACTCGTGATGACGGGGGAAATCAAGAATCTCGACGGTATCGTCATTGACGCTTACGCCACGGCCGAGTCGGAAGAAACGCTCCGCCCGGGCATGAACATCAACATGGAGAGCATCAAGGCCAGCGTGTCGGGCAAGTATCAATCTGAATTGTAATCGGTAACTATGAAACTATCCAAAATATTTCTGGGCGCAGCACTGGGCTTCGCCGCTACGGGCGCCTTGGCTCAACAGACTTCTACGGGCTTCTTCAACGAGGGCTATCTCTACCGCCACGAGATGAACCCGGCTATCGCCAACGGCGACAGCTATGTGGCTTTCCCCGGACTGGGCAACATGAACGTGGGCTACCGCGGCAACGTGAGCCTCGGCGACTTCATCTATTCGCGCGGCGGCAAAACGGTGCTCTTCATGAACGACCAGGTTTCGTCGCAGGAGTTCCTGAAGAATATCAACGATGAGAACAAACTGAATGCGGAAGTGAAGATCGGCATTCTCTCGGTGGGCTTCAAGACGAAGAGCAGCTACCAGACCATCGGCGTAAACCTCCGCTCGAACATTGGCGTGGTGGTGCCCGGCGCACTGTTCCGCATGGCGAAGGAAGGCCCGAGCAACCAGGTCTATGACCTCTCGGCTACCAATGTTCACGCCGACGCTTTCCTCGAAATGGCTTACGGCTACAGCCGAGACATCGACGAGCAATGGCGCGTGGGCGGAAAGGTGAAACTCCTGCTCGGCGGCGGCAACATCGACGCGAAGTTCAAGGATGCCCGCTTCGAACTCCA
>CAMGGA010000080.1 GCA_946055515.1 uncultured Bacteroidales bacterium | reverse complement strand
CCGGAGCGTTCCTGCGACTGGAACAATACCCCGAAAACCTCATCCAGCCCGAACCCGTGCTCCACGCCTTTGCCTCGGTGCTCTCGTCCTGCTCTACCATGATCTGGGACAAACTGACCTACACGGCCATCACGCAGACCGTAGAACAGGTTGTGAAGGCCACACCGGCCTACTATCTCCGCTGCCGGCCCGATGAGGAAGCCGCACGCCTCAGCTACCAAACCCTAACCGCTCCCTACGTATGCAAGAACGCGTAATAGAGGTGCCGAACAGTGTGCTCATCGGCGAAATCAAGAAGGCTATCCGCGCGGGCCACACGGCCACGCTGCGCGTGAAGGGATTCAGCATGCGGCTCTTCCTGGAGAGCCAGCGCGACATCGTGAAGCTCGCCCCCGTGCGGCCCGAAGCCGTGAAGGTGCGCGACGTTGTCCTGGCGGAAATCGCCAAGGACCACTATGTGCTCCACCGCGTCATCCGCCGCGACGGTGCGCGGCTCACCCTCATGGGCGACGGCAACATCCGCGGCACGGAACAGTGCCTCGACACCGACGTCGTGGGCATCGCCACGGAGTTCTACCGCAAGGGACGCACAAAACCCGACCGCGTGGACTCGCTCAAGTGGCGCCTCTACTCATCGGTGTGGCTGGCCCTCAAGCCCATGAGAAGGATTATCCTCGGCGTCTATCGCCGCGTGTTTGTCTAACGGGACAGCCGCCGGGCGATTGAAACAAGTAACAATCAAGGAACAGTATATATCAATGAAAATCAAGAAAGGATTTGAACTCCGCGACGTGTGCGGAGAGAAAGTTGTCATTGCCACCGGCATTGAGAACGTCGATTTCAGCAAAATGATTTCGCTCAACGAGAGCGCTGCCTATCTCTGGCAAGCCGTCGAGGGAAAAGAATTTGACGCCCGACTGCTGGCCGACCTCCTGCTCCAGGAGTATGAGGTGGACGATGCCACTGCCCTCGCCGATGCCGAAAAGACCATAGAAAGCTGGCGCGAATGCGGCATTGCCGAATGATGCCTTTTCCTCTTTTTCTCACAACCACTCATCCCACAGCTTTATGAACGAACTTTCACTCAAATACGGCTGCAACCCCAACCAGAAGCCTTCCCGCATCTTCATGGAAGAAGGCGAACTCCCTATGGAAGTACTGGGCGGCCGTCCCGGCTACATCAACTTTCTCGATGCCCTCAACGGCTGGCAGCTGGTGCGCGAACTCCGTGCCGCCACGGGCCTTCCCGCCGCTGCCTCCTTCAAGCACGTTTCGCCTGCCGGCGCAGCCGTTGGCCTGCCCATGAGCGACACGCTGCGCAAAATCTACTTCGTGGACGACATCGAGGAACCGCTCTCGCCCATCGCCATTGCCTACGCCCGTGCCCGCGGTGCCGACCGCATGTCGTCGTACGGCGACTTCATCGCGCTCTCCGACACCTGCGACAAGGCTACGGCGCTCATCATCAAGCGCGAAGTGAGCGACGGCATCATCGCCCCGGACTATACGCCGGAAGCACTCGAAATCCTGCAGGCCAAGCGCAAGGGTACCTACGTCATTCTGCGAATGGACCCCGACTATCGCCCTGCGCCCATCGAACGCAAACAGGTCTACGGCGTGACTTTCGAACAGGGCCGCAACGAAATCGACCTCAACGACGATGCGCTCTTCGAGAATATCCCCACGGACAACAAGACTTTCAGCGAAGATGCTAAGCGTGACCTGAAGATTGCGCTCATCACGCTGAAATACACGCAGTCCAACTCGGTTTGCTACGCCAAGGACGGTGGTGCCATCGGCATCGGTGCGGGCCAGCAGAGCCGCATCCACTGCACCCGCCTCGCCGGCAACAAGGCGGACATCTGGTGGCTGCGCCAGCACCCGAAGGTGATGAACCTCCCCTGGGTGGAGAAAATCCGCCGTGCAGACCGCGACAATACCATCGACATCTACATCTCGGAGGACCACGACGACGTGCTGGCCGAGGGCACCTGGCAACAGTTCTTCACCGAAAAGCCCGAGGTACTCACCCTCGAGGAGAAGAAGGCGTGGATTGCCCAGAACACGGAAGTGGCACTCGCCTCGGATGCTTTCTTCCCCTTCGGCGACAACATCGAACGTGCCCACAAGAGCGGCGTGCAGTATGTGGCCCAGGCAGGCGGCAGCGTGCGCGACGACCATGTCATCGCCACGTGCAACAAGTATGGCATGGCTATGGCCTTCACGGGCGTGCGCCTCTTCCACCATTGATGCGACATCAAAAACAGTGTGTTTATAATAGGTGTTGAAAGTTGAAGCGTGGAGAGTCTGCCGGCATGCCCGCCAAGCCCTATCGGGAAGCATGCCAACAGACTCTGCACTCTAAACTTTCAACTATTCCATTTAAAACACCCACAATCTCCTCCACCACATGTCCGTTACCGACCGCAAAGCATCTGACGACGAAATCACGCAGGCCATGACGGTAGGCATCACCTTCAAGGGGGCCAAACTGAAAAAGGCACCCGAAACCGGCAAGGTGAAGACCAAAGCCAAGAAGAAATCCTACATCACGGGGCTGCACGGCTCTGGCTCGGCAAAGATGAAGGCAGAAATCCGCCGACGCCGGGCGAACCGCCACAAGAAATAGCCGCTCCCCGCGCTTTCCCCATTTAACAGCATTGACCCACTCATGTCCTGCATTCTCCACATAGAAACCTCCACCGAAGTCTGTTCCGTGGCCCTTTCCCAAGACGGCCTCTGCCTCTTTGAGAAAGCCGACCGCGAAGGCCCCTCCCACGCTGCCATCCTGGCGGGTTACGTCGAGGAGGCGCTCTCCTTTGCCGACAGCCACGCCATCCCCCTCGATGCCGTAGCGGTGAGCCGAGGCCCGGGCTCCTACACGGGACTGCGCATCGGTGTTTCCGAAGCCAAGGGCGTGGCCTACGGACGCGATGCCCGGCTGATTGCCATCGACTCGCTGAAAATCATCACGGTGCCGACCCTGCTCCGCGCCGAACTCCCCGAAGACGCCCTGCTCGTGCCCATGATCGACGCTCGCCGCATGGAAGTCTACTGTGCCGTCTACGACCGTGCCCTGCGCGAAGTGGTACCCATCTGTGCCCAAGTCATCGACGGGGACTCCTTTGCCGAACAGCTCGCGGAACACCCTGTTTACTTCCTGGGCAACGGGGCCGCCAAGTGCCGCCTGGTGCTCACCCACCCCAACGCCCATTTCATCGAGGACGCCGTGCCCCTTGCCAGCCAGATGATTCCCCTGGCGGAAATGGCCATGGCACGCGAAACCTTCGAGGACGTGGCCTATTTCGAACCGTTCTACCTCAAGGAATTTGTGGCCACGAAGAGCAAGAAGCCTTTCTGACTCGTTCCCTCAAGTTCTCTCTGGGACGGACTTCCCAATGTTTAATGTTTTCCTAAGCAATGAAACCCCAACCGCTCACCCCTTCCTCGCCTACCTGCAACTGCTACAACAGCACGGAGGCTCCCCTGAAGCTCGCAGAGTATGGCCGGCTGGTCCAAGACATGGTGGACTATGCCAAGGGGATTACCGATAAGGACGAACGCCAGTGCTATGCCGAGGCCATCGTCTCCATCATGCTCGGACTCAACCCGAAAATGAAGGACGTGCCCGACTACCGCCACAAGGTGTGGGACCACCTCGCCTTCATGGCCGACTACGAACTGGACATCGACTATCCCTACGAAATCACGCGGCGCACAGCGGAACACGTGCCGCCCTCGAAGCTCTCTTACCCCAAGGGGAACATCCGCTTCCGCCACTACGGACGACTCCTCGAACAGTCGCTCGCCGAACTGGCGGAAATGCCGGAAGGCCCTGAACGCGAACGCCTCGCACGACTCATCGGCAACCGCATGAAGCGCAACCTCGCCGACTGGAAAGGAGACGGCATCCAGGATGCCAAAGTGGCACACGACATTGCCTTCTACACGGAGGGCCGCGTGGAACCTGACTTCCAGAGCCCGGGCAAGGAGCTGATGCACATCGGCGAGAACCGCTTCCGCACGCGCAAGAACAAGGGGCTCATCTAACCAGCCCTGTCGTTCTCCCTCACACCTTTATATATAGTAAACATCCCCGACTCACAATCCAGTCTCAGCATGAGCACGTTCATCATAGAAGGCGGCCACCGCTTGAAAGGAGAAATCACCCCGCAAGGAGCCAAGAACGAAGCGCTCCAGGTAATCTGTGCCACCCTCCTCACCCCCGAAGAAGTCCGCATCCAGAACATACCGAACATTCTGGACGTGAACAACCTCATCGCGCTCCTCGAAGAGATGGGCGTATCGACCCACTGGAATGCCCCGGGCGACTGTACCTTCCAAGCGAAGGACATCCGCCTCGACTATCTTCAGAGCCAAGCCTTTCTGGACCGTTGTGCGCGGCTGCGCGGCTCGGTGCTGCTCATCGGCCCGCTGACCGCCCGCTTCGGTAAAGCGCGCATCGCCAAGCCCGGTGGCGACAAAATCGGACGCCGACGCCTCGACACGCACTTCTACGGCATGCAGAAACTCGGCGCGCGCTTCTTCTTTGACGAAGAGGCGGGTACGTACCACATCGAAGCCTCGCAGCTCAAGGGTACGTATATGCTCCTCGACGAGGCTTCCATCACGGGCACGGGCAACATCGTGATGGCTGCCACGCTCGCCCGCGGCACCACGACCATCTACAACGCGGCCTGCGAACCGTATATCCAGCAGCTCTGCCACTTGCTCACCAAAATGGGGGCACAGATTTCGGGCATCGGCTCGAACCTCCTGACCATCCGCGGCGTGGACCAGCTCCACGGTGCCCCGCTCCACCGCATCCTTCCCGACATGATCGAAATCGGTTCGTTCATCGGCATGGGGGCCATGGTGGGCGACGGGCTCACAATCCGCGGTGCAGGCGTGAAGTCGCTCGGCATCATCCCCGAAGCTTTCCGCCGCCTCGGCATCCGCCTTTACATCAAGGGCGACGACATCCTCATTCCTGCCCACAAGCACTACCAGATAGAGTCGTTCATCGACGGTTCTTTCATGACCCTCGCCGACGCGCCCTGGCCGGGCCTCACCCCCGACCTCCTCAGTGTGCTCATTGTCGTGGCTACCCAGGCCCGTGGTTCTGTGCTGTTCCACCAGAAAATGTTTGAAAGCCGCCTGTTCTTCACGGACAAGCTCATCGAAATGGGCGCACAGATTATCCTTTGCGACCCCCACCGCGCCGTGGTCGTAGGCCACGACCACAAGCTGAAGCTCCGCGGCCGCCGCATGGTTTCGCCCGACATTCGTGCGGGCATTGCCCTGCTCATTGCCGCGCTCAGCGCCGAAGGCATCAGCCGCATCGACAACGTGGAACAAATTGACCGCGGCTACGAACGCATCGAGGAGCGCCTCAACGCCCTCGGAGCACACATCACGCGACAGGATTGACCCTCGCCCGGAACTGTGCGGCATAAGGGACGTACACCCCTCGATGGGGCCATGCTGCAGGCGTGACCGGCCACGGAGACCGGACGGCGGAATGGTTTTGCCTTCGCCTGTGCTCCCTCTGCGCACACCCCGACTTCTACCTCCAAACAACCCTTCTTCATGATACAGCCCGACGACATATTTCCCATCGGCTACATATCGAAACACCGCGGCCTGCGGGGCGAAGTGGAACTCACATTCACTGACGACTCCTTCGACACTGGCTCGTCGCCCTACCTCTTCCTCGACATGGACGGCCTCCCCGTCCCTTTCTTCTGGGAAGAATACCGCTTCAAGACGGACGACACGGCCATCTTCAAGTTTGCTGACACCGACACTGAAGCTGCCGCACGCCGCCTCGTAGGGCACACGGTCTACTACCCCAAGTGTCACCTCGCCGAAGATGCCGACGAAGCGCCCCTTGCGTCTTACCGCATGCTCACGGGGTTCACCGTCAGCGACCTCCAGGCCGGACTGCTCGGAAGCATCAGCCAGGTAGACGATTCCTCGGCAAACACGCTCCTCTACATCCGCCGGCCCGATGGCTCGGAAGTAATCGTGCCCTACCACGACGACTTCCTCCACGACTTCGACCTACGGAACCGCACCCTCAGCCTCCGGCTTCCCGAAGGCATTCTCACACTCAACGACGAATAAATCAGTCCACACACCGATGAAACACATAGCTATCCTCGGCTCCACAGGCTCCATTGGCACACAGGCTCTCGACGTGGTGCGCAACCACCCCGACTGCTTCGAAGCCACCGTGCTCACCGCTGGCTCCAATGCCGAACTCCTCATAAGCCAGGCCCGCGAATTTCAGCCCAACGCCGTAGTCATCGCCGATGAAAACCGCTACGCCGAAGTGCGCGAAGCCCTCGCCCCGCTACCCATCAAGGTGTACACAGGCTCGCAGGCCATCGCCGAAGTGGTGGAAATGAGCGAGATTGACATCGTGCTGACTGCCATGGTCGGCTTCGCAGGACTGCGCCCCACCGTCGCCGCCATCCGTGCGGGCAAGACCATCGCACTGGCCAACAAGGAGACCCTCGTCGTAGCGGGCGGCCTCATCGGCGAACTCTGCCGCAAACACCGCGTGAGCCTTCTCCCCGTCGATAGCGAACACTCGGCCATCTTCCAGTGTCTGAACGGCGAGGGCAACAACGCCATCCGACGCATTCTCCTCACGGCCTCGGGCGGCCCCTTCCGCCGCCTCAGTGCCGAGGAACTCGAACGTGTCACTGTCGAACAGGCTCTCCACCACCCCAACTGGAAAATGGGGGCCAAAATCACCATCGACTCTGCAACGCTCATGAACAAGGGCTTCGAGATGATCGAAGCGCACTGGCTCTACGGTGTCCCGCCCCGCGACATCCAGGTGGTGGTTCACCCCGAGAGTGTTGTCCACTCTGCCGTAGAGTTTGCCGACGGTGCTGTACTCGCCCAACTCGGCACGCCCGACATGCGCCTGCCCATCCAGTATGCTTTCAGCTATCCCCGCCGCCTCGACCTTCCCGGCCAGCGGCTCGACCTCTTTGCCCTCGGCTCTCTCCACTTCGAACCTGCTGACGCGGAGCGTTTCCCCTGCCTGCGCCTTGCCTACGAGGCCATTGAACGCGGCGGCAGCGCGCCCTGTGTGCTCAACGCTGCGGGGGAAGTCTACAACCTCGCTTTCCGCCAGGGACGCATCGGCTTCACCGACATTGCCCGCCTCACGGAAGAAGCCCTCGGACGTAGCCGCTTCGTGGCCTCACCTACGCTCGACGACCTCTTCGCCATCGACGCCGAAGTCCGCCGCAGTTGCTACGAACAGCTTGCCCGGAGCGGTAAATAGCGCCCACGGACCGCGGAATGCAGCGGAAGCTTTCATTCCCACACTCTCCACAAACAAAGTTTTACACAACCCCACACTCATTCCACCCCCATGGAACTTTTCTTCATCCGAGCCCTCCAGCTCATTCTCTGCTTCGCTCTCCTCATTCTCCTCCACGAAGGCGGCCACTTCCTCTTCGCCAAACTCTTCAAGGTGCGCGTAGAGAAGTTCTGCCTCTTTTTCGACCCCTGGTTTACCCCCTTCAAGTTCAAGCCCCGCGGCAGCGACACTACCTACGGTATCGGCTGGCTCCCGCTGGGCGGCTACGTGAAGATTGCGGGCATGATCGACGAGTCGATGGACACCGAGCAGCTCAAGCAGCCCGAGCAGCCCTGGGAATTCCGCGCCAAACCGGCCTGGCAACGGCTCTTCATCATGATAGGCGGCGTGCTGGTCAATTTCGTGCTTGCCTTCGTCATCTATGCCGCCGTACTTTTTACCTGGGGCGAGACCTACGTGCCCATGAAGAACTACACCCACGGCTTCAAGTTCAACGCCGAAGCCCAACAGCTTGGCTTCCGCGACGGCGACATTCTCCTCTCCACCGACGCGAAGACATTTGAGAAATTCGACGGCAACGTTTTCCGTGACCTCTCCGAAGCCCACACCGCCATCGTGCTGCGCGACGGCCGCGAAGTTAGCCTACAACTTCCGGGCAACCTCAACATGCTCGACATGATCAAACATGAGCCCCGCTTCGTGGACATTCTCCTCCCCTCTGTAGTTGACAGCATTGTGCCGGGTTCTCCCGCCGCTAAGGCTGGCATCCGCCCCGGCGACCGGATAGCGGGCTTCAACGGCACGCCTCTCACCACCGTAAACGAGTTCAACCACGTGCGCGGCACGATGGACGATGTGCTCGCCACGGCTTCCCCGGCCGACAGTGCCCGCCTGCGCCAGGCGACCCTCGTCCTGACCCGCGCTACGGGTGACTGCGACACCCTCAGCCTCAAACTCGACGCGGACTACAAGCTGGGCGTCGTTTGGCACAACCCGCTGCAGAAGGAGTACAAGACCGTTACCCGCGAATATGGCCTGATTGAGTGCATCCCCGCGGGCATCAGCCACGGCTGGCAAGTGCTGTCGGGCTACGTGGCCGACCTGAAATACCTCTTCACGGCCGACGGGGCCAAGAGCGTGGGTTCGTTCGGCGCGATAGGCAGCCTCTTCCCCGCCACATGGGACTGGTGCCGCTTCTGGGAACTCACCGCCTTCATCTCCCTCATGCTGGCCTTCATGAACATCCT
>CAMGGA010000079.1 GCA_946055515.1 uncultured Bacteroidales bacterium | reverse complement strand
CACGCCCCGAAGTTGATTTACGTAGATGTCAAGCGTTCAACGCACGCCCCGAAGTAAATTTACGTAGATGTCAAGCGTTCAACGCACGCCCCGAAGTTGATTTACGTAGATGTCAAGCGTTCAACGCACGCCCCGAAGTTGATTTACGTAGATGTCAAGCGTTCAACGCACGCCCCGAAGTAAATTTACGTAGATGTCAAGCGTTCAACGCACGCCCCGAAGTTGATTTACGTAGATGTCAAGCGTTCAACGCACGCCCCGAAGTTGATTTACGTAGATGTCAAGCGTTCAACGCGCGCCCCGGAGGGGCAACGAGCTCCCAGCCCAGGGCAAGCGACCGAAGGGAGCGACACCCTGGGTTATGCCGGATGCGGTCCGATACGCCCCCGGAGGGGGCAAAAGCCATGACAGAGGCCATTTCATCCTGCGTTTGAACGAAACCGCCGCCCTATTTGACGAAACCGCCGCCCTATTTGAACCCCTCTATCATGGCTTTTGCCCCCTTCGGGGGCGTATTTGAACGCGTTGCGCCTAACCCAGGGTGTCGCTCGCTACGCTCGCTTGCCCTGGGCTGGGAGCTTACTGCCCCTTCGGGGCGTGCATTGAACGCTTGACTACTATTTTGCACTTCAAAAACTTTATTCAATAAAACAATAGATAGGCGGCGGCTCGGCCCAGCCAAAGAAAAAATAAATTTTCTCTTTGTCTGCGCGCTCGCCTTGCACTACATTGCTTCGCCAAGATAGGCTGCGGCTCGGCAGTGCAAAAGAAAACCTTCGGCTTTCTTTTGCACTGCGCTCGCCTTGCACTATCTTTGCACCGTCTAAAGGAAACGCAACGCCAAACGGCCGTTTTGTTTCCCCAAACTAATCACAAAGTCTACGCAAATGAAGCTCCAAAGCGTCATTCTCATAGTCCTCATGCTCCTCTTCGGCACACACGCTGCACTGGCGGAGGGAGGCAAACACGCATTCACCCTCGTCATCGACGCCGGGCACGGCGGACACGACTCGGGGGCGCTCGGTGGCTTCTCGAAAGAGAAAACCATCAACCTCAACGTGGCTCTCGCCTTCGGCCGGCTGGTGGAGGAAAACTGTCCCGACGTGAAAATCGTCTACACGCGCAAACGAGACGTCTTCATCCCCCTGCAGCGACGCGCGGACATCGCGAACCAAAACAAGGCTGACCTCTTCATCTCCATACACACCAATGCGCTGCCCGGAGGCCGACAGGCGTATGGCCCGGAAACGTACACGCTCGGTATGGCCCGCGCAGGCGCCAACCTGGACGTGGCGAAACGCGAGAACTCGGTCATCACGCTCGAAAGCGACTACCAACGCACCTACGAGGGCTTCGACCCGAACAAGGCGGAGAGCTACGTGATCTTCGAAATCATGCAGGACCACTACATGAAGCAGAGCGTGGACCTCGCGAAGTGCATCCAGAAATCGTACAAACAGGCGGGACGCCCCGACAAGGGCGTTCACCAGGCGGGCTTCCTCGTGCTCCGCAACACGTCGATGCCGTCCGTGCTCACCGAACTGGGCTTCATCACCACGCCCTCGGAAGAGGAATACCTGAACTCCGAAAAGGGCATCACGGAAATGAGCCGAAGCATCTACAACGGCTTCCTCGCCTTCCGACGCCAGTACGACAAGACGGCCCACACCCTCCCGCCCGACCTTCCCGCCAAAGTGGAGGAATCGAAGCCGCACCTCTCCACCACGCCCGAGAACAAGGACGAGGTGGCCGTAGTGCCCGTGCCCACAGTGCCTACAGAAAGAAAGGTCGAAACACCTGAAGCTAAGCCACAACCTGCCGCCAAGGAGACAAAACCTGCGGCCAAGGAATCCAAACCCGCGGCCAAGGAGTCCAAACCCGCGGCCAAGGAGTCCAAGCCCGCGGCGAAGGAGCCCAAACCTGCGGCCAAGGAGTCCAAACCCGCCGCCAAGGAAACCAAGCCCGCGGCCAAGGAGACCAAACCTGCCGCCAAAGAAACCAAGCCCGCGGCCAAAGAAACCAAGCCCGCCGCCAAGGAGTCCAAACCCGCGGCCAAGGGCAAGGAGACGCAGCAGAAGAAGGCCACGCCCAAGGGACCGAAAATCGTGTACCGCGTGCAGGTGGGCGCAGGCAAGAAAGAAATTTCCCCGAAAGACAGCCAGTTCAAGGGCCTCGCCATCACGCGCGTCAAGGAGGGCAGTCTCTACAAATACTTCTACGGAAACTATTCGACCTACGCCGAAGCGCAAAAGGGACTCCGCACGGCGAAAGAGAAAATCCCGGGAGCTTACCTCGTGGCCTACGTAGACGGAAAGCCCGTCCCGGTGCAGGAGGCCCGGAACCTGGAAAAGAAAAAGTAAAACGACCTACCGAATTTTATGAAAAAGGAAACCAAAATTGCGCTCACAGCCGTGGTTGCCCTGTTCCTGCTCTTCGTGGGCATCAACTTCCTCAAGGGCATCAATGTCTTCCAAGCCACCAACACGTACTACGTGAAGTTCAAGGACGTGGCGGGACTGGCCGTCTCGAACCCCGTCTACGCCAACGGCTACCCCGTGGGCATCGTGCGCACCATACGATACGACTACGGACGCGGCGAGAACGTGCTCGTGAGCATCGAACTCGACGACGAAATGACCGTGCCCAAGGGTACGCGCGCCGAACTCGAGACGGAACTCATGGGGGGCGTGAAAATGCACCTCATGCTCGGACCGAACCCCGCCGACCTCATCGCACACGGCGACACCATCACGGGCGGAATGCACGAAGGGGCCATGGAGAAGATGCAGGCGCTCATCCCCACCCTCGAAACCATGCTGCCGAAGGTGGACTCCATCATGGGAAACCTCAACCGCATCACCGCCGACCCCGCCCTCATGGAGACGCTCCACAATACGGCCGCTCTGACCGCCGAACTCCGACAGACCACGGCGCAGCTCAACGCCATGATGCAGAAGGACATTCCCCAGGCCGTGGCTCACCTGAACCGCACGCTGGCCAACACCGAACAGCTCACGGGCAACCTGGCACAGCTCGACGTGCAGACCACGCTCAACGAGGTGAACGCCACGCTCAACAGCGCACAGCAGCTCACCCAGCGGCTCACCTCGACCACGTCCTTCCTCGACACGAAACTCCAGTCGAAAGACAACACGCTGGGCCTCTTCCTGAACGACCGCGGCGTCTATGACAACCTCAACGCCACGCTCGCCCACTCCGACTCACTGCTCATCGACCTCAAGGCCCACCCGAAGCGCTACGTGCACTTCTCCATCTTCGGCAAGAAGGACAAGTAGCCGCCAACCCGCCGCCGACCCGCCGCCGGGCCCAAGGAGCGGCCCTCCCGACTGAAAGTGCCGGCCTTCGGGAACAAGCAATCCGCCCTCCCGTCGAAGAAATTTGCCGCCCGCAGCGCCCCGTCCGCACGGCCGCAGAGCAGGCAGCTTTTCCTCGGGCACTCACCAGATTTTCCACCGCCGACGCCTCTCGCACGCCCCCCGCCCGGGACCACCGTGCAAGGGGCGCCGGCGATTTTTTGTTCCCCCTGCATTTCTCTAATCCAGAAAAAAGAATGAATTTTGCAGTCCGCAACCCCGCTGGACCGCCTGCCGGGCTGCCGAATGCCTTTATTCTAACACCACAATGAACCCCACCGCCCCCTCCACCTGGCTGCAATGCCTCGACATGCTGCGAACCACCGTGCCTGCCCAGCAGTTCCGCACGTGGTTTGAACCCTTGGAGTACGTCAGCTTCGAGGAGGGCGTCCTGTTGCTCTGCGTGCCGAACAAGTTCTTCTACGACTATTTCGACAGCCACTATGCGCCCTACCTCATGCAGGCCATGCAGGCTGTCTACGGCCCCGCAGTGCAGCTGAAGTACAAGCTGAAGCCCGAACCCATGCAGAACGCGGTGGTCGAGCCGCTCCTGAAGGTGGCACCCGCGGTGCAGAAAAACGCGCTCAACCCCACGCTCCGGCCCGCGGCGCTCCCGCCCATCGACCCGCAGCTCAACCCGCGCTACACCTTCGAAAACTACGTGGAGGGCCAGAGCAACAAACTCGCGCGCAACGTGGGCATCAGCATCGCCGACACGCCGGGCAAAGTGGCCTTCAACCCGTTTTTCCTCTACGGCCCGAGCGGTGTGGGGAAAACGCACTTGGTCAATGCCATCGGCGTGCGCATCCGCGAAACCCACCCCGAGAAGCGCGTGCTCTTCGTCTCGGCCCACGTGTTCAAGACGCAGTACACCGACTCCGTCATCCACAACACGCAGAACGACTTCATCAATTTCTACCAGACCATCGACGTGCTTATCATCGACGACATCCAGGAGATAACCACGGCGAAGACGCAACAGTCGTTCTTCCACATCTTCAACCACCTCCAGCAGAACAACCGGCAAATCATCATCACCTGCGACCGACCGCCCGTGCTGCTCGCGGGCATGGAGGAACGCATGCTCACGCGCTTCAAGTGGGGCATGACGGCCGAACTCGAAAAGCCGGACACGAAGCTGCGCCGCGACATCCTGGTCTCGAAAATCCGCCGCGACGGCCTGGTCATCCCGGCCGAGGTGTTGCAGTACATCGCCGTCCACGTGGAGAGCAGCGTGCGCGAACTGGAGGGCATCATCAACTCCATCATGGCCTACTCGGTGGTGGACAACTGCGAAATTGACCTCGAACTGACGCAGCGCGTGGTGGCCCGGGCCGTGAACCTCGAACGCAAGGAACTCTCGGCCGACGACATCGCGGCCACCGTGGGACAGCGCTACGGGGTGAAGCCGAAGGAAATGGCGTCGAAGAGCCGCAAGCAAACCATCGTGCAGGCACGGCAACTGGCCATGTACCTCATCCACAAATACACCGACATGACCTACTCGGCCCTGGGGCGCATGTTCGGCAAGCGCGACCACAGCACGGTGCTCTACGCCTGCAACCAGGTGGCCCACCGCATCGGCGTCGAGAAAAACTTCCGGCGCGAAGTGGAGGAAATAGAAGCCACACTGAAATAGCAAGGACGCCCGCGAGGCGTCCTTTTTCGCCCGCCGGGCCGCCCCGCGCCGCTCCGCACCCGCACCCGCGCGCACCCGCCGCAGGCTTTTGCAGTTCTGTCGCAGGCTTTGAAAAATCTGTCGCAGCGATTGAAAATTCAGTCGCAGGCTTTGAAAATCCTGTCGCAGCGATTGAAAAACCAAAAGCCGGCTCTGGACGGACCATGCCCCGCCAGCAGCGACCGCCGCGGCGCGTAACCTTCATTTCCCGCGGACGCAGCGCCGCACCACGGGACTTATTCTACCTTGACCATGGACCTTCTCAGACAAACCATCGAACAGTGGGTCGCCTCGGTTGTGGCCGACCCCGTCGGGGCGCTCTGGACCACAGACTGCCTCCTCGTTGTGTGCAGCATCGCACTGGCGGCGGCCGCCTACTGGCTCTGCCACCGCCTGCTCCTCCCCGCCATTCTCCACTTCGTGAAACACACGAGCGTCACGTGGGACGACATTCTCCTCAACCACCAGACACTGCGCCACTGCTGCCTCGTCGTGCCCGCCATCGTCGTGTGGACCTTCCTGCCCGGGGTGTTCGTGCGCATCCCCTGGCTCCAGGAGGGGCTGGAGCGGATCACGGCCATCTACATCGTGGTGGCCTCGACCCAGGTGCTGCTCTCCGTGGTGAAGTCGCTCAAGCAGCTCAACACCGACGCGCAGTCGGCCCACCACCAATACCTCCACTCGTTTTGCGGCGTGCTGAAAATCGTGGTCATCTTCATCTCGGGCGTCTGCATCGTAGCCATCGCCATCGACCGCAACCCGCTGAGCCTCCTGGCCGGCCTGGGCGCCACCTCGGCCGTGCTCATGCTGATTTTCAAGGACACCATCATGGGCCTGGTGGCGGGCGTGCGCCTCACGAGCAACAACATGCTCCACAAGGGCGACTGGATCACCGTGCCCAAGGCGGGACTCAACGGCTGCGTCGAGGAAATCTCGCTCACCACGGTGAAGGTGCGCAACTTCGACAACACCACGGTGACCATCACGCCGCAGACGCTCGTCGACGAATCCTTCCAGAACTGGAACACCATGGAGCAGAGCGACGGCCGTCGCGTGATGCGACAGGTATTTGTCGATTTCCGTTCGCTCCGCCCCGTCTCCGACGCGCTCCGCGAGGCGCTGCGCGGCGAGGGCTACGCAGACCGCGGGCTGCTCACCGAAGAGGACCTCGCCACGGCGGGCACGAACCTCACGCTCTTCCGCCGCTTCGCCGACCGCTTCCTGGCCTCGCACCCGGCCGTGAACCCCGACATGCTCCACATGGTGCGACAACTCGAAGCCACGCCCACGGGACTCCCCATCGAGTTTTATTTTTTCCTGAAAAACAAAGAGTGGAAGAGCTACGAGATGGCCATGGCCGACATCCTCGAAGTGCTCTTCGCGGCCTTGCCCCGCTTCGGCCTCCGCATCTACCAGCGCGACGACTTCCGCCCCGCGCCCCGCGCCGAAGCCGCCCCGTAGCCGCGCCCCACGCCCCACGCTGACCGCCGCGCCGACGGGAGATTGCAGGGCGGCGAAACAAAAAAGCGGCCGCATTTGCATTTTTTTGTTGAATATGTTTACCTTTGCAAAAAGGAATTACTGATTCTTTTCAACGACTATCTCTATGGACAAGAACGCAAGCTCCTACGCCTACACCGTGGAACCTTTCACGGAAGACTGCTTCGGCCACCTCTCCTGGGGCCGGCTGGGCAACCTCATCCTGCGCTGTGCCTCGATGCACGCGGGGGAGCACGAATTTGGCTTTGAACAGATGAAACGCCTGGGCCAAGCGTGGGTGCTCTCGCGACTGGCCATCGAGATGGACCACCCGCTGCCCACCGGGGCGCACTTCGAGATCGAGACGTGGGTGGACCGCATCTACCGGCAGTTCACCGACCGCCACTTCACCGTGCGACTCGCCGACGGAACCGTGTGCGGACACGCCACAAGCACGTGGTCGCTCATCGACTTCCAGACCCGGCAGCCTGCCGACCTCACGAAGCTCTCCGACGGCGGCTTCACGCAGACGCTCATCCCCGAACGCGGCGCACCCATCGCGCCCGCGGGACGCATCCGCCTCAAGCACGCGAGCCACACGGCCACGCACCGCGCGGCCTTCTCGGACCTCGACATCAACCGGCACTTCAATTCCATCCGATACCTCGAACTGCTTCTCGACCAGTTTTCCATGGAACATCTGGAGGCACACCCCGTGCGGCGCATCGAGATGGCCTACTGTCTCGAAGCCTACATGGGCGACGAACTCGAGGTGTGGCGCGACGACGACCTGAACAACCCGCTCCGCACGCTCTTCGAAATCCGCAAAAACGGCTCCGAGGTGGTGGTGAAAGGCAGCGTGGAATCGTAGTCCCTCTTCCTAACCCTCTAAATCCAGTGCCACATGAAACGTATTCTCCTCTTCCTGGCCCTCTTCCTGCCGCTGTGCCTCGGGGCCGAAACCGTCAACAACAAGGCGAAGCTGGTAGGCGTTTGGCAGCAGGTGCAGAAGTCCACGACGGACAGCCACCTCATGCTGCTCCCCGTGTGGAAAGTCATCCAGGCGGACGGCAGTTTCTGCACTTTCCTCATCGCGAACCAGAGCGGCATGAGCATACTGACAAACCAGGGCACGTATCAAGTCACCTCCGATTCGACCTGCGTAGAGGCGGTGAAGGGCTCCATCACTGACCCCGAGCTCATCGGAAAGTTCAACACGCTCACCTTCCACTTCGTCTCGGACGACCTGCTCGAAGTGAGCTACCGCATTCCCGGCGCCTCGCGCGACGGACACGAGACGTGGCGACGCGTGAAACTCGAACTGCCCGCGGAATAGCCCGCGCCACCCACGCGCACGGGGGATTCCCACGACCAATAATTCAATTTACAAAAAGCATACTACTGACAACTTTCAATGGGAAAAGTATTGATCATCGGCGCCGGTGGCGTCGCAACCGTAGCTGCCCATAAGGTGGCTCAGAACACCGATGTGTTCAGCGAGATCATGATTGCAAGCCGCACGAAGGCGAAGTGCGACGCCATCGTCCAGGCCATCGGACGCCCGGACATCCAGACGGCACAGGTGGACGCCGACAGCGTGGAACAACTCTGCGAACTCTTCCGCTCGTTCCAGCCCGACCTCGTGATGAACCTGGCCCTGCCCTACCAGGACCTCACCATCATGGAAGCCTGCCTGCAATGCGGCTGCTCGTACCTCGACACGGCCAACTATGAGCCGAAGGACGAGGCGCACTTCGAGTACTCCTGGCAATGGGCCTACAAGGAACGCTTCGAACAGGCGGGCCTCACGGCCATCCTCGGCTGTGGCTTCGACCCGGGCGTGACCTCCATCTACACGGCCTACGCTGCCAAGCACCACTTCGACGAAATCCAGTATCTGGACATCGTGGACTGCAACGCAGGTGACCACCACAAGGCTTTCGCCACGAACTTCAACCCCGAAATCAACATCCGCGAAATCACGCAGAAGGGTCTCTACTGGGAGAACGGCCAGTGGGTGGAAACGGAACCGCTCGAAATCCACCAGCCGCTCAACTACCCGAACATCGGCCCGAAGGAGAGCTACCTGCTCCACCACGAGGAAATCGAAAGCCTCGTGAAGAACTACCCGACCATCCGCCGCGCTCGCTTCTGGATGACTTTCGGCGAACAGTACCTGAAGCACCTCG
>CAMGGA010000078.1 GCA_946055515.1 uncultured Bacteroidales bacterium | reverse complement strand
CCGCGCATCGTTTCGGAAGTGCCCGCCAAGCAGGCTGCCCTCGACGCCACGCCGCGCCCCGTCTACAATATCACCCTTACGGGCGAGGAGGGCGCAGACCACACCCGCGTGGTCCTCAACGAGAAGGCAGAAGCCGGCTACGAGCTGAACCGCGATGCCAGCAAGTTCTTGAGCACCAACCCGAACGTGCCCCAGCTCTTCACCCTCGAAGGCAACGTGCGTTACGCCATCAACGAACGCCCCATGGCCGACGCTGAAGTGCAACTCGGCGTGTACATCGGCAAGGCCGGCGAATATACGCTGGCTCTCGCCAAGGGCATGACGGGCGAACTGATCGTCGAAGACCGCCTGCTCGGTACCTTCACGGCCATCAGTGCCGAAGAAGGCTACACCTTCAGCGCAGAAGCCGGACAAATCACGGACCGCTTCGTGCTCCACTTCGCTGACGGCAACACCACGGGTATCGCAGACGCCGCTGCTTCTGTAGACGAAAACGCTCCTGCCTACAACGTGGCCGGTCAGGCTGTCAATGCCAAGACCTTCAAGGGCGTGATTGTACAGAAGGGCCGCAAGCTCATCAAGAAGTAGGTAGCACCGCGCGGAGCGCGTAGGTTATGAGACGATAGTTATGAGGTGATAATGTCACTTTTAGGAAAAGGCGACATTACCCCTACACTTTATAACCTTAACCTCATGACCTGCGCGCCGCCCCGCGCGGTACACCTCCAGACCATCCCACTCTTGGTCTGCGAACCCATATATATCCCCTATAAGCCTCAACAACATGAGAAAGTTCTTATTATATATACTGATGGCGTGCCTGAGTGCGCTGCCCGCAATGGCGCAGACCGAAGGCTACGACCCCTCCAATCCGCCCGACCCCACGGTGCCGGATATTGAAGAGCCCGTGACGCGCTATCACCTCACCGTGAGCGCCTCGCCCTATCAGCAAGGCTGCACGAACACCTCGGGAGGTGACTATCAGGAAGGAGAGTCAATCCGCCTCTACGCCTATGGTCGCAATGCCATGACATTCCTCCATTGGGTTGACGATATGGGCAACGTGCTCAGCACTTCATCCCATATCTACTTTTCGATGCCTGCGCGCGATGTCCGCGTGACAGCCATCTATAAGTATGAACCCGGCAATCCCGCCGACCCTGAGATTCTCCCGAGTACGAAGCGTTACAGCCTCAGCCTCGTGGGCAACCCCGCAGCGGGCGGTAGGTTCAATCTGGGAGAAAACACGGAACTGAGAGAAGGCGATGAAGTGTATATCTACACCTATCCATCTTCCTTCTTCAAGTTCCTCCGCTGGGAAAACGAAGCGGGCGACACGCTGTCGCTTTCGCAGAGTTTCTACTATAAGATGCCCGGGGCGGACACGAAACTCACAGCTTACTTTGAATACGTGCCCGGCAACCCGCAGAACCCCAACCGCAATATGTATGACGAAGCCACGGGCGAAGTCATCATAGACGATTATCTGAATGGTAGCATATTGGATGCCATTTACGATGTTACCGGTGGTAACGATGATGCCGTGAGCCAGCTTGTGGTGATAGGACGAATTGGCAATTACGACCTCTCCATCCCCAACAGTTTCCCGAACTGTACGCTGGCCGACTTCAGCCGCACGACTGGTGCGACCATAGTGCCTAGCTGGTGCTACTACGGCAATACCCAGCTCACGCAGGTTATCCTGCCCGCAAGCATCACGAGCATCGAGTACAAAGCGTTCTGCAGCATGTCGTCACTCGCTTCCATCACCTGCTACGCCCCCACGCCGCCTTCAGTAGATTCGTATGCTTTTGAAGGTATCCCCGAAGGGCTTGTGGTCTATGTGCCCGCAAAATCGATTGAACTCTACGAGCAGGCAGATGTGTGGAAGAACTTCATCATCCTCCCCATCCAAGGCAATATCTACAACGTAGAGCTGAACCTGCCCGACGAGTGCGCCGATGGACGCTACAAGAACATGGCCCTCGAACTGGTGAACATCAAGAGCGGACAGAAGTATAAGTATGTGGTCACCGACCGCCTACACTATACGTTCAGCAACTTGATGAAGAACACCACCTACAACGCCTACCTGAAGACCCCCACGGGCGTTGTGCTCGCACAGCTCGACAGCATCAAGGTGAGCGACAGCGACCAGAGCCTTACCTTCCACGACATCCTCACGCTCCGTTCGGCACAGGCCCGCGTGGTGCTCCCGACGGGTGAGGACGTGACGGGACAGGTCAATCTGGCCTGGTACGACGAGAAGGACGTGCTCCTCGGCACCGAAGCCTTCCTGCCCGCTATGGTGGAAGGCCAGCACGTGCGCCTCGCCGCCTCGCTGCCGCAAACGCTCGGCATGGCCTATCTCCAGCCCGCTGCGGCAGACTGGACCATCACCGACGCTGAAAACGTGGTGACCATCGAACTGGCTGACTATCCGCAGACGCAGCTCTCGGGCCGCGCCCTCGACCGACAGTCGCAGGAGCCCATCGCACGCGCCACTGTGACGGTGGCCCAGACGCTCAACGGCCGCTACGACAAGACGTTTGCCGCCAAGACCGACGCACAGGGACGCTTCTCGCTCAACGTGTTTGCCGCACCGACGAAGCTCACCCTGGCCGAAGCCGAACACGTGAGTCTTGCACTCGAAGTGAGCGACAGCCTCTTGGCACTCGGCCCGACGGACCTCGCCGACCTGGCGCTCAAGCCCATCACGGGTGCCACCATTGCCACGCAGTTTACCTTCACCGAAAGCGTGGAGGCCGGACAGCAGGCTGAAGTGCAGGCTGGCTATTCCGACCCGCAGAATATCGCTTACACCATCTTCAACCAGACACAGCAGAAGGCCATCACGCAGTTTAGCGTGCAGTACCCCAAGCTCGTGTTGCTCGAAGAGGTGAACGAGGGCGACGTGCTGCGCATTACGGCCTCGAGCAAGAACCGTGCTTTCCAAGCCGTGACGGTGGAAACTACGCTCGATGAGGCGCTCCGTGCCGAAGCGGCCTTCCCGCTCGTCCAGCTCGGCGGCATCAGTGCGAACTTCGGACAGACGGAGAACAGCGCTGTCTGTGCCATGCTCTACGATGCCAACGGCGCTTTCGTGAAGAAGAGCAGCTATGAAACAGCCAAACTCCTGCTCACTGGGCTGGACGACGGCACTTACACGCTGGTCAGCATGGGCGAGAGTGATTTCTTCAACGCCATCAACCACCTCTCCGCTTTCCGCGAGGCCGGCCTGACCGAAGGAATCGACTATGTCAAGAACTCCGTGACCGTGAAGAGCGGCGAACTCGCCGTGGTGAAGAATGCCCTCATCCCCTATTTCGACGAGAGCAAACTCTACTATACGGGCGAGAACACCTCCTTCACGTCCAACAAGGCTTCCGTGGTGGTGGGTAACTACCTTACCTTCACCCTCAAGGCTGACTTCAAGGAAGTCTACGCTTCGCAGGTGGGCGACATCACGGTGATGATTGATCTCCCGCAGGAACTCAGCTATGTGAGCAACTCCATGATGGTCGGTTCGCAGCTTGTGGGCTGCGACGTGAACGGCCAGCGCCTCGAAGTGGCCGTGCCCGGCATCGCCGACCTGCAGCGCATCCGCTTCTGCGCCGTGCCGACGCGCAGCGGTGACTACGCTCCCACGGCTTACCTCAAATTCAACCTGGCCGGCCAAGAGGTGACGCAGCCTGTGGGCAGCGCTCCCTATACGGCGCAGGAAATGTCTGTGAACATTCCCTCTGTATTGGGCAAGGCTGAGTTCACTGTGAGCGGTACGGCCACGGGCCGCGCTTCCGTGGAACTCTACGACGGCATCGACCTCATCGGTTCCACCACGGCACTGGCCAACGGCTTGTGGAGCGTGAAGTGTGCACTGGTAGACCCGCAGCCTTTCTCCCTCCACAATATCTATGCCCGCATCGTGAGCAAGGACGGCGTGGAGATGCAGACCGAAACTTACTCCGTTTCCTACAACCCGTACAACCTGCAGGTGGTCAAGGTGCAGATGATCAATACGGCGCACCCCGCCACCAGCCTTGACCTGAAGGACTACGTGACGGAATTTGACTTCCAGAACCCGTCGCTCGAAAAGAAGACCTACTGGTACTGGCCTTCTTATCCCGACTTCACGTTCCTGGCCGAACTCTCCTCGAACGACACGACCATCATCGACCGCGTCTTTATCAACGCCTTCCTCGAGGACGGCAACGTGGTGAGCCTCCCCGCACACTACAACAAGACGAAGGACCGCTGGGTAGCCACCAGCCAGTTCCACACGGGCCACCTCCCCATCAACGTGAGCGTGACCATCGATGATTGCCAGTATAACCTCGCCGATACGCTCCAGTACAAGCTGATTACCGACGAAATTCTTGGCGACCTCGACTTCCGCGTGGAAAAACAGACGGAAGACAGCCTTGTGACGGACATCTTCGACGAAGAAGGTAATTTCGTGGAACGGGTTGAAATCACAAAGAACCCCGGTACCGTAGACGAAGTGTTGGACAACTTGGAAAAGGAAGGCTATGTGCCCGAAATGGTCACCGACTCGCTCATCCTTGTCCATGACACTATCAGAGGCAACTCTGCCTACGTGCTTATCGAATCAGACCCGATCATTGTTGTCAAAGTGAACGTGCTCACCGAGTACTGGACCCGGACCATTCTCGAAAGTGTCGACACCGTGCTCATGCACCCCTGGCGCAATAAGATCGACGAGAAGAGAGACTGCGCAAGCGGCACCCTGGTGCAGACCTTCGAAGAGGGCTACACCCTCATGGAACGTTACAACTGGCTCCGCCTCACGCACTATGTGCTCGACACATACCTCACGAAGCGATTGCCCCTCACGGACTTTGTGATTGACAGTGAACGCGTGTTCCGCCTTATCGTGAATATTCGTCGCCACTTCCATACATACTACAGTGACCGAGTGACGACGAGCATGGAGACCATCATCAAGGCCATCAACTGTGGTGGTACTCCGCCGCCTCCGCCTCCCACGGACGGTTCCAGCGACTACGTGATGGACCCCTCGGGCTATGTCTACGAGGCCATCGAGAGCAACCGCCTCGAAGGTGTCAGAGCCACGGTTTACTACAAGGAGACCGTTGAGGATATGTACGGCGACCTCCACGAGAATATCGTGCTGTGGGATGCCGAAGAATATGCGCAGAAGAACCCGCTCTTCACGGACGAGAACGGTATGTACCAATGGGACGTTCCGCAGGGACTCTGGCAAGTGAAGTTCGAGAAGGAAGGTTACCAGACCACCTACTCCGACTGGCTCCCCGTGCCTCCTCCCCAGCTCGAAGTGAACATCGGCATGGTTCAGAACGCCCAGCCCGAAGTGGTCAAGGCCAATGCCTACGACGACGGCGTGGAACTGGAGTTCTCCAAGTATATGAAACCCGAAACGCTCACCGCCGACAACCTCTATCTGAAGCTCATCACGGGTTCGGAAGAAGTGTATGTGAAGGATGCTGCCATCGAATTGCTCAACGCGGAAGCTGTGAGCGAGGCCGGCGGCGAAACCTTCGCCTCGAAGGTGGCTATCAAACCTACGCAGGACCTCGGACTCGTCGATGAAGTCTATGTCATCGTGAACAATCAGGTTCAGAGCTACGCCGGCATCCCCATGGCAGACGCCTTCACCCAAAAACTCGACATCGAGAAGAAGGTGCGCTCTATCGAAACCGAAGAGACCTACAACGTGGGTTACGAACAGTCCATGCAAGTGCTGGTCGGTGCTTTGCCCGTCGATGCCTCCAAGGGCAAGGTGCTGGCAGTGAAGACGGCTTCGGACCTCATCGCCACTATTTCGGCAGAAGGTGCCGAGTATGACGACCAAGGCCGTATGCTCCTCACGCTCGACGAAAATGGACAGACTTCGTTTATGCTCAACGGCGAGCTCCTCGGCACTACGGGACTTTCCTTCAGTGTGCTCGAAACGGATGCCCGCGCTGCGGCTGCAGTGAATGTGGTGGATCCCGCCAAGCTCAATGCCGTGAAGTCGGCTCTGGCTTCTCGCATCAGCGGCACGGAAGTTTACCGTGGACAGACGGTGACGCTGAGCTGCGAAAGCGAAGGCGCTACGATTTACTACACGCTCGACGGTACTTGTCCGTGCGATGCCGGTCGCATCAAGTATGAAGGCCGTCCCATCGTAATCAACAACGATGTCACCCTGAAGGTGATGGCTGTTGGCTTGAACGGCAGCGAGAGCGAAGTGAAGGAGTATGTCTACACCATCAAGCAGACAAACCTCCAGCTTTCTCTGGCTGAGGGCTGGAACTGGACTTCACACAACTTGGCCCGCAGTCTGGAAGTTTCCGACTTTGAGGCTGACTATGTGAACCGACTGCTCACGCAGCAGGCTGAAGTGGTGAACGATCCCGTGCTCGGCTTTGTGGGCAATCTCTCTGCTGTACGCGCCAGCCAGGCGCTGAAGGTGGAAACGCAGGGCGCTACCACCATGCAACTCAGCGGTGAACAGTACAATCCCACTTCTGAACAGATCACCCTCCACACGGGCTGGAACTGGCTGGGCTATCCCTTGGCCCAAACGATGTCGCTTGCCGAAGCTTTTGCCCACCTCGATGTGGAAGAAGGCGATGTGGTGAGCAACCTGGAAGGTGGCTATGCAGAATATACTTCCGACGGATGGATGGGTGACCTCCAGACGATGGTGCCCGGCAAGGGCTATCTCTACAAGTCGGCCAGCGACAAATCGTTTGTCTACAACGATGCCATCGTTTCACGCGCCAAGGCGCTCTACAGCGAACGCCTCACGCTCGACGTGGCTCCCTGGACGACCGATACTCACGCTTATCCCTCTATGATGTGTCTCACGGCTACGCTCTTCGACGGTGGCTTCGAGGCTGACCCGAACGACTTCTTCCTGGCTGCCTTTGCACAGGATAATGTTTGTCGCGGTGTGGCCAAGCCCGTGGGTGACAGATACTTCCTCTCTGTCTACGGACAGGAAGAGACGCCCATCCGCTTCGTGGCTGTCCACAAGGCTACGGGTGTTGCCTACGACGTCAGCGAGAGTCTTTCGTTCACGCCTGATGTGGTGGGTTCGGTTAGCCAGCCGTTTGCCCTCAACCTCGGCGAGGCCACGGGCTTGCTGCAACCTGGATTTGCCAACGGACAGACTGACGGCATCTTCAATGTGGCCGGACAGCAGCTCCGCAAGGCAACCCAGCCCGGTGTCTACATTGTGAACGGAAAGAAAGTAATCATCAACAAATAAAGACAGACATCCATGAAAGCAATACATCCTATCAGATTGTTCTGCCTTCTCCTGAGTCTGTTTACCCTCACCACTGTCCTGCACGCGCAGGGCAGTGGTTGGGAGGTAAATATCTACGACTACCCCTACGACATGAGTCTCTATGCGAAACTCACCGAACCTTCTGAGCCTAACATAGATTACAGCAACTACGAAGTAGCTGCCTTTGTAGGCGATGAGTGTCGTGGTGTGGCGCAGGTGCAAAGCAAGAATGATTACACGTGGCTCTACCTCCGCCTCTACAGCAAGCAGCAGCGCGGCGAAACCCTTACATTCCGAGTGTTTGACAAAACCACAGGCGAAGTGTTTACCGCTAAGCAGACCCTGCCTTTTGAGTATCAGGCCATGGAGGGGCTGCCAAGCAATCCTTTCGAACTCCGCTTTGTCCGTTTTGAATATAGCATCTCTGCTTCGTCGGCCGATGAGGCAAAGGGCACCGTGAGCTTGGAAGGCGGTGGCGACTTTGTCTATAAAGGAACCCCTGTCACTGCTACGGCGCAACCCGTGGCCGGTTATTCGTTTACCCAATGGACTGAGGGCGATGAAGTGGTCTCTACCGAAAATCCCTATCGCTTTGAAGCCACCAAAAATGTAGTACTGGTCGCTCATTTCGCGCCTATTCCCTACGATGTGGCCTTTGTTGTCGATGGTGTGGAAGTGCAGCGTGAAACGCTTGACTTCGGCAGCGAAATCACTGCTCCCGCCAATCCCGCTAAAGAAGGCTATACCTTTATGGGCTGGGATCCGGCTTGGGAAGCTGGAGCCACAGTACCTGTGGGTGGCGTGGTGTATACCGCGCAGTGGCAGATAAACCAGTACACGCTCACGTTCGACAGCAACGGCGGTTCTGACGTGGCAGCCATCACGCAGGATTACGGCACATCCGTGACTGCTCCCGCCCATCCAACCCGCGAAGGTTATACCTTCACAGGCTGGGACAAGGAGATTCCTGCTAACATGCCCGCTACGAATATGACCTTCACCGCCCAGTGGCAGATAAACCAGTACACGCTCACTTTCGACAGCAACGGCGGTTCGGATGTAGCAGCCATTACGCAGGACTATGGCACGGCAGTGACCGCTCCCGCCAATCCTACGCGCGAAGGCTATACCTTCACTGGCTGGGACAAGGAAATTCCTGCCAACATGCCCGCTACGAATATGACCTTTACCGCCCAGTGGCAGGTGAACCAGTACACGTTTACATTCGACGGCAACGGCGGTTCGGATGTAGCAGCCATTACGCAGGACTATGGCACGGCAGTGACCGCTCCCGCTAATCCTACGCGCGAAGGCTATACCTTCACGGGCTGGGACAAGGAGATACCTGCCAACATGCCCGCTACGAACATGACCTTCACCGCCCAGTGGCAGGTGAACCAGTATACGTTTACATTCGACAGCAACGGCGGTTCGGATGTAGCAGCCATTACGCAGGACTATGGCACGGCTGTGACCGCTCCCGCTAATCCTACGCGCGAAGGCTATACCTTCACGGGCTGGGACAAGGAGAT
>CAMGGA010000077.1 GCA_946055515.1 uncultured Bacteroidales bacterium | reverse complement strand
CAATGTCGAGCGAAGCCACGTCGGAGTTGTACGTGTCGTTGATGACGGTGCAGTGCCGCACCCCCTGAATCACCTCGAGGCGCATGGCCACGGGTTCCAGTTCCATCATGCGGCGGGCAATCTCCTCGTGGGGCAGCTGGAGGTAGAGGCAAACGGCGAGGCAGTGGATGCAGTTTTTGATGGACGCCTCGTCGGTGAAGGGAATCTCGATGGACAGTTCCTTCTCCTTATTATATATATAGCCGATGCGCGTGGAAGTCTCGAGCTTCTCGATGGTCGGGATAAAGAGCGGGCGCTTGGCGTCGATTTCCGACCACGCCAGGATGCGCGCCTTGTAGCCCGCCCTGGTGAGGCATTCGACCGTGAGCGGTTCGTCGGCACTGCACACGACCACCTCCGCGTCCTGGAAGAGACACAGCTTTTCGTGGCATTTCTCCTCCATCGTCGCAAAGTTCTCCTGGTGGGCAGGCCCGATGTTCGTCATCACGCCGATGGTCGGCTGGATGATGGCGCGCAGGGCCTGCATCTCGTCCGGACGTGAAATGCCCGCCTCGAACACGCCCACCTGCGAGTGCTCGGTGAGTTGCCACACGCTCAGGGGCACGCCTACTTGTGAATTGTAGGAGCGCGGCGAACGGGTTACGCGGAGGCTCGGGGAGAGCAACTGGTAGAGCCACTCCTTCACCACCGTCTTGCCGTTCGACCCCGTCACGCCGATCACGGGCAGGCAGAACTCCTCGCGGTGGCGTTCGGCGAGGCGCTGGAGAGCCTTGAGCGGACTGACCACGAGCAGGAAGTTGGCTTCGGGGTAGTTCTGTTCGTAGTCGGGCGGCACGGTGCCCACCACGAAGTTCCTGACGCCGCGGCGATAGAGGTCAGCGATATAGCGGTGGCCATCGCCCATTTTGGTGCGTAGAGCGAAGAAAAGCGTAGTTTCGGCAAAAGCCAGCGAGCGGCTGTCCGTGAGCAGCCAGTCGATGGTGGCGCTGCGGGAGCCATAGCGGCGCGCCCCCGTGAGGGCGGCAATGTTTTCGATAGCGTAGTGCATGACACATTTATTTTTATCTAAGGTCATTTCTAAGGTTATGAGGTGTTGCGCTTCGCGCAGGTTATGGGGTTATAATGTTACGGGCTAAAGGCTGCACTCAAGCAGTAACTTTATAACCTCATAACCTAATTCCTAATAACCAGAGTTACACAGTAACTTTATAACCTCATAACCTTATTTCTCATAACCTTAACCCATATAACCTAATTCCTGGTAATCTGGAAAGGCGGGTGGAGCGGGAAGCCCCATCGCAGTTCAAAAGCGCGGCGGCGCTCGGCGAGTTGGGCCAGAAAGCGGTTGTGCGCCTCGCTCCCGGGGTGGAGCGGGCGATGCGCTTCGGCGCGGAGCAGCGCTTCGCGTTCGTCGGCAAAGGTGCGGAGCGCGGGCGAGAAAGTCCACTCGCGGAACCGCTCCCAGATGAAGTCCGTGGCCCGTTCCGAAGGGTGGAGCATGTCCGGCGCATAGAAACGGTAGTCGCGGAGTTCGTCCGTGACGATTTCAAAGGCCGGGAAATAAGCCACCCAGTCCGCAAACCGTTCCCGCAGCGACTCGATGAGCAGCAGCAGCGTCGCCTTCGCCACCGCATTGGCGTGCAGTCCGTCGCCTACGTAGCGGTAAGGGCTCAGCGTGAAGAGCAGGCGCAACTGGGGCAACTGGCGGTGAAGCCGTTCGAGAAAACTGCACCACGCCGACAACTGTTCGTCCAGCCCCAGCGAGACCTTGCGGAAACAGCGTGCGGGCTGTTTGTGACAGTTCGCCACGGGCCACTGCGAGGGTCCTTCCCGTAGCAGCCAAGCCTGCGTCGTACTGAACGTGAGGCAGAGCACGTCGGCCCCGAGGAGCGCATCGTGTCCGCCGTGCCAGGCATCGGCGAGCAACTTCGAGAGCGTCTCGGGCTGCGTGGCCTCAAAGCGCGTGGAGAAACGCCAGTGACGCCACGTATGTTCTGCTGTCTCGAAAGCCTCTTCGGCCCATGCTGGTTCCTTGTCGGCCAGCAGCAGGTCCGTGGCGCGGAGCAGTGAGGCCGGGTTGTAGAGCGGTCCGAACGGATTGACCACCACCTGCCCCTCGGGAAGGGCACACTGGAGGCGTTCGCCGATATGTTCGGCGAAGCACGAGCCCAGGCAGACCGCGCGGGATTGCGGCGTGAGGCTGAGGAAGGGCGGCGGAAGTTGTACGGGCGTGAACCACTCCATGTGCGATTGTTTAGAGACGTGCAAAAATAGTGCAAGGCGAGTGCAGAGCAAAGGAAAAGCCGAAGGATTTTCCTTTGCTCTGCCGAGCCGCAGCCTATCTTGGCGAAGCAAAGGTAGTGCAAGGCAAGCGCAGAGAAAAGAAAAAGCCGAAGGTTTTTATATTTTTTTCTTTGCAGAGTCGCCTTGGCGTAATGTAGGAGCTGCTTTGGGGTAAATGAAAGGAGCTGCTTTTGGGCCAACAACAGGAGCTGCGGTTTTTTGGGGTGAAACCAAGGGGCGCAACGCGCTATATATATACGTGTTTTTACCCCAAAAAAAGCCTTCACAGCTTCACAGAATACTTGTTTTGCTTTGAGTTTCATAGAAAAACAGTGTGAAGGGTGCAGGCGAATAATAGCCCGCATGTTGCGCAGCCTTCACGCTTTTTCGCCCGAGGTCCGTTTTTCCCTTCTCCGACCTCCCAATACATTCTAAATCGTTTATATAAAAACGCGAAAAACATCGATGAAATCGGCCTTTTCCTTTCTAATCCGTTTATATTTTTCCCACCGCCGCGCGGGTTCCAGGCCCGGAAAATCCAATCGCCCCCTTCGGATATTCAAATCCAGGGACCGGCAAGCCAACTCCGCCTCCCGTTTGCCCCGTGCAAGCTGAACCTTGCTGAAGGATTTGAATTTCAAATCCTTCAGCTTATTTTGCACTGAGTTTCATCGGGCTTTCAATCGGGCTGAAGGATTGACGGATTTTTTTCGTTTCATTTTCCGTATAGGAATAAGCTCCCGGAACGCGTGTCGGACGGCGGTGGGAGCTAAAAACGAAGGCTGGGTGTTCCGCGAAGCGGACAGGACGAGAGCGGGGTAAGTTTTGCCGTGCAGAGGTAAAAACAAGTGGAAACAAACCGAGGGTAAGGCTCCATGGGGTGTCATGCCGGCCCTTCTGGTTGCTGAAGTCTCCTCCACGACTCTGCGGAAACAGGCTTCCCGTGAATAACGCCAAGCGGCGAACGCACTGTCATCCACTTCCTCCAAGGATGGGTGCGCCACACTCGGGGCGCCCAGTCGGTGGGAAGGAATGCAGGGCGTTCGCCGCTTTCACATTCGTCTGGAGACTACCTCTCCACAGTCAAAGAACAGAGATCCATCCCGTCGCTGTTCCCCGTGCAGAAGGGGGGGATGCGGGGGCGGCTTGGTCAGTGCACAATCACCTTGCGGCCATTGATGATGTAGAGGCCGCGGCTGGGCTGCTTCACGCGGCGGCCGCTGAGGTCGTAGACGCCGGCAGGGGCTTGGACGGGACTGGAGATGCCGTTGATGTCCGTGACGTCGCCGCCTTCAAACACGAGGCGGGCGGACTCCAGCACTTCGGAGGCGGCCGCATTGGCCGTGAAGTGGGCACGCAGACCCTTGGACGCAACGGTCATATCATCGGACACGACATATATTTTTCCGCCAGAGAGGAAGTAGTCGCCGGCCACCAGCACGATGGGCGCATAGTTGGGCTGCATCGTCACCTTATATTGGCCGTCGCTCACGGTAACGGGGGTCAGGACTTCGGTGAGTGGGCAATACACATTTGCCACGTCGAAGCCGTCGCAGTCGCGGATGGGTTTGACGAGATAAGGCTTGCCCGCTTCGAGCGTCGTGGCCTCTGTGAAGTTGAGGACAAGGCCGCCACCGTCGGTCGTGATGCTCGACAGTTCTTGGACTTCAAACTCGTTGTCATTCATGCCGTAATAGCTGGCCAGTGTGCTGGCTTCTATCTTAAAGGGAAGCGTGAGGGTATTCCACTGTCCTCCTACCAGACCGCGCTTGACATAGAGATTGTCCTTTGTTGTCCCATGGAGTTCGTGGAGGCTCTGGTGCAGATAGGGGTCTTCCTCATCGAGGATTCTCAGCGTGCTGAGCCACTGTTTGTCCGTGCGCGTCTCACTCTTGGCGGCAGCGCTGAAGAGTTTCATCGCTGTGGAGCCTTCGGTGTACGTCAGATATACGGGCGTATTGTTGTCGCTCTCTACCGTTATGCCCGTGTAGGCCTTGCTTATGTTCGTCGGCGTGAAGTAGCCCTGCGGACCATACTCAGTGGTGCCTTGCGGCTCGGTGACGATATCGCCGTAGGAGAGCAGGGTATAGTCGCCAGTCTTGCAATCGGGGATATAGACGTGGCAGGGCACGCCGGCGCCTACCGAGTCGCACTCGGTGAGGTAGAACACCCATGCATTCGCCTTGCTCTCGTTGTCGGGGAGATAGCCCAGACCATGGAGCTGGGAACCTTCGGGCAGGTCGGCCGTGCGCAGCGGGCAGGGCAGGCAGAGGAGGAAGTGGCCCGGCGCACCGTCGAGGGCGTCTTCCTTCTTGAGGGTGATGGTAGTGGCGCCCTTCGTGGCGGTGCAGCCAGCGGCGGGCTGGTAGTCGAAGGAGGTCTTCTCGCGGTCGAGCATCAGGCCGATGATATACGACGTCTGCGTCTGCTGATTGTAGAGCGCGAGGTTGCGGAAGCGCATGAGCATGGCGTCGTCCGCGTCGTTCGCCGTCAGCGTGAGGTTATAGACCTTGTTGGGCGTCCAGGCATCGTCGGGGCAGAGGTCGAGGTAGGTAGGCTGTCCGGTGGGGTCGGTGACGGTGGGGTCGGTGACGGTGGGGTCGGTGACGGTGGGGTCGGTGACGGTGAGGTAGGGGTTTTTCTTGTTGACAGGGCGGTAGGCGCCTTGCAGCCACGTCGCTTCGTCGGTATCGCCGAGCATGGCGGGGGTGATGTCGGCTTCGGAGGTGCACTTGGTGATGCCGCTGTTGCCCAAGGCGGAAGCCTCCGCACAGACAAAGGCGCAGTTTCGGATGACGCCACTTCCAGTGGTGCTACCTATGCCTCGCTTAGGGAGATAGTCTTCTTTGAAGCCGTCTGCGATGTCGAGGTTGAAGGAGGCGTAGCAATTCTCCACCGTGCCACTGACAGAGTGGGCAATGCCGCTCACTTCGCATGAGGGTGTTCCCCACGTATTGGATTTACCGTCAGATGTCGTGGACGATGCCTTGAGCGTGCCCTTGAACATGCACCCGCGGATGACGCCTCCTTCATATACAGTCCGGGCAATGCCCGAAGCCTTTATTGCCGCGTTTGTTTCATAGCCAGACTCCAGTCGCGACGATATGGTGCCATAGACGGCGCAGTTTTCTATCGTGCCGTCGAGATAGCCGGCGATAGACGTATTGTAGTTGTCCATCTCGTTGCCGCGGAAGTTGGTCAGCGTAAGGTTCTTGACCGTACCGCTGAGTTTGTCGAAGAGGGCATGTCTCGTCACGCGCAGGCCGTCGATGCAGTGGCCGTTGCCGTCGAAGGTGCCGAGATAATCCAACTCTTCCTTGATGCTTGTGAAAGCTGGCTTGTCGGCCATGTAGAGGTCGTTCATCAGGCGGAAATGGGCGTCTGGGTGGGTGACCAAGGCCGCGGAGAGGTTGGCCAGGTCGTTCTCCGTATAGATAAGGAAGGGATTGGAGGCGGTGCCGCCACCAAAGAGTTCTTCTACGCTCAGCACATTGAGGACGGGCACGGTATAGCCGGCCCATGTGTCGCTCTCGCTTGCCGCCAACGGCAGCCACGGCTCTAGGCGTGTGGCCGTCCACGGCTGGGTTCTGTAGAAGGCCTCCTTGGCTCGGGAATCGGGCGCAACCAGCCCTTCGTTCAGGTGGGTGGGCTGGTATATTCGGCATTTCGAGTCGTCGGCATAGTAGTAGCAGTTGTCGATGGTCTGAATGTCCGGCTCGTTAGCACTTTGGCGGGTGGCATACCCCATAATGGGCGCGAAGCGTATTTGAAGGCCCGTACCTGCATCCAGTTCATTATTGGGGGTCACGGAGATGCAGCGTGTGAAATAAGTACGCGTGGTTACGCCCCACTGTCCTTTTGCGGCTATGCAGCCTGCGGTCAGTGTGCGTCTATCGAGCGCTTCCACGTCATTTTCCGCTTTATCTTCGATGACAACTTTTTTGTACAGCACATGGATGCTGCCATAGTTGGCACAGTCCGAGACATAGAGGTCGCCAGAGGAAGAAACGGAGTTGGGGTATAGTGTTCCAATTCCTCCGATCAACTTAAGATTCGCTGCACTCTCATTGATGATGCAGTCTTCTCCCTTGGCCCCCCAATAATTTCACCAAAGTTTACGCAGCGCTCAATATAGTGCTTGTAGCCCTCACATTCGAGATAGCCAAAGATGCCACCCATTGCGATTCTTAAGTGACCCGTCTCCTCTGCGTATAGGTTCATCTTGTTGCAACAGCCGGAGATGCGAAACACCTTATTGCAGGCACCTACAATGCCACCGACAGCCACTTGGGACACGTATTTGTCAGCAATAAACTTGATGTTTCCTTCGCTGATACAATTGGCTATGGTGTTGTCATCCTTGTACATCATGGAGCCCACGATACCGCCTGCGCTGGCATACTTGTAGTAATACGATGGGCTAAGAATGATGTTGCCCGAAAACGAGCAGTCTTTAACGGTACTCTTTTCAATAACGCCGGCAATGCCGCCCACACTGGCATATAATTCACTCTCCCCCGAACTACACTCGATAACGCTGTGCTTGACATGACAGGAAGAAATGGTGGACTTGTAGGCCGAGCGTACCACGAAGCCCGTGCCATCGTCATAGGTTTGGTAGCTATTGATATAACTGTCGCTCAAGTTTAGATTCTGCACAATGGCGTTTTCCAATCTGTAGAAAAGAGCCGAATTCCAGAGTTTGCGGGCATCGCCGTCTGTCTTTCTGTAGAAGCCATAAATGGTGTGGCCGCCGCCATCGAAGATGCCGCCGAAATAGTCGTCGAAGAGTGTGTTGTAGTGGCCTATGCCGACGCAGTCTTTGAACGACCGGTGCTATTGAACGTGCCGTCGGCGTTGATGACGCCCTCGTTGAGCACGATGTCGTCCGTCATGCGGAAGTACTTGCCCTTATACTTCTCGCCATCGTTGACCATCCAGACGAAGTTCATCAGCTGCTGGGCGGTGCGTATGCGGTAGGGACTGTTTTCCGTGCCGTCACCGCCGTCGAAGGGGTTGGTAGGCTTTTCGGTGGGATAGGACCAGCCTTGGTCCTTGCTGGTTTGCGTCTGCGCAGCGGCATTGCCCACAAGCAGGAAGGCAGCTATCAGCGCAAAGAGCAGTTTTGTGATGGGGAGAGGTAAGATGTGACGCATAAGTCAAGATTATTGGGTTGGTTGTGTAAATCGTGCGAAAAGGAGAGCTTGTATGCCAGGGGCAGAGATGTATGCCAACCTGCAAGCCATGTCCTATGTCTTTATAAATCCTTGGGTATCTCCAGCATGTACTTGCCGTCCTTCTGGTAGAAGCGGAAATGGTAGGTGGCGGGGAAAATCTTGCCTTCGCCCACCAAGTAGTCATTGAAGAAAGCATCGAGCTGGCTCGTGTCCAGACCTTCCAGTTGCAGCACATTCGTTTCTTCTTTCAGCGGGGTGACGTCCTTCAACGTGCCTCCGTCGGCGTCGGTGGCCTTCAGCGAATAGGAGAAGCCGACCTTCACGTCGTAGGACTTGTCGGGGTCGGGCACGAAGCCGGGCTTGCGCGTCACGTGCAGGGTCACATCGTAGGTGGCGGGGCAGACCGTGGTCGATTCGCCGTAGCGCACCCTGCCTTTCGATCCGAGCGTGAAGGTCTGCGAGTTTGTTCCGCTTTTCACCTCCATCGACATGTCGACCATCTCCAGGAACTCGGGATTGGCTGTGGCAATGAAGGTGGCTTCCAGGGAATGGAACTTCTGGCCGCTGCTTTCGCCGGGGGTGGGTTCGTCCTCTGCGTCGCCGCAGGCGGTGAGGAAGGTGGCGGTCGTACACAGCACGAAGAGAGCTGCGAAAATCAAGTGAATATTCTTTTTCATTGTGATTATAGATTTTTGTGAAATATCGAAGTAGTAGTGGTTACAGGCCACCAGAGAGCGTGCCCCACAGACTCTCTGCCCATGCCAGCTTTAAGCATAAGAGAGAGGCTGTTCTGTGCAAATATAAAAAGTAGTAGGAATAAACGTTTCTCAATGCTTCAATTTGTAGCCTTGGACAGCTGATATCGTGTTTTATTGCACAAATGTTGTTTTTCTGCACATTTTTAAGCCCCTAAACGCTGAAAGTAACCATCACTTTCACGCTGCGGCAGCGAAGGGCGAAAAGTCCGCCTCCCCCGTGCAGAAATCATTCCCGCAGTCATCTGTTTCCCTTCCTTTTCCCCGATTTCAGGGCAGTGTGAATGGTTCGCCACCACCTTTCACACAGTTTCAGCTTGAAAACCAACGGGAAATACCTCCTTGTGAAACTGTGAAACGAATATTACGCCTAAAATCACGTAAGAGGGGAGCATCCCGCAGGCGTTCCTGGGGGGCATACTTCGCTTCCACGTCTGCGCCCGAGGGGCAGGGGAGGGGGAGACCGTCGGTATTCGAAAATACAAAAAGTACAGCACACATTCGTGTGTATTGTTATTTTGCATTACTTTTGCGCAGGATATCCCCAGCTGAAAGCCCGGGTGGGCAAGCGGGTGGGTATTTACTTTATGGAAATGGGCGTTTACTTAGCGCCCGTCCTTGACAGCTCGTAATCTCGCAAATTACACAAATCGTCAAAGGGCGGAGGCAACCGGTAAATGCCCACGGTAGGTATATTGTACCCTGCCGTGGCTTGTCGTGTGCGTACCTCATGTCGTACACGGCACTCCACGTATGGGATTGATATATACCATGCGTGGGCTTTCAGCGTTGTCCGTCTCGACGATTAGGGCAATGC
>CAMGGA010000076.1 GCA_946055515.1 uncultured Bacteroidales bacterium | reverse complement strand
AGCAGCAGAACCGCCGCGTAGAGGTTTACATCCTCCCCAGCAAGGACATGATTGACGCAGCCAACTCCCAGGCTGGTAAGTAATCGCCCCACGCGAATTATAGCGCTTTGCGCAGTCATGCGTTGCGCAGTCAAAAGTTTAGAGTTTAAAGTTTATAAAGTCGCAATAAAAAGCAATATTGGCAGTGACCTGATAAACTTTAAACTCTATTTTTTTGCTCTATCCTCTATATTCTATTCTTTAAACTATCTCTTCCTTGCACTAACTTTGCTTCGCCAAGATAGGCTGCGGCTCGGCTGCGGCTCGGCAAAGCAAACAAAAACCTTCGGCTTTTCTTTGCTCTGCACTCGCCTTGCACTAACTTTGCTTCGCCAAGATAGGCTGCGGCTCGGCAAAGCAAACAAAAACCTTCGGCTTTTCTTTGCTCTGCACTCGCCTTGCACTAACTTTGCTTCGCCAAGATAGGCTGCGGCTCGGCAAAGCAAACAAAAACCTTCGGCTTTTCTTTGCTTTGCACTCGCCTTGCACTATCTTTGCCCCAGAATTCTAACCTTTAATATAATATTATGGCCATAGAAAAAACATTGGTGCTTCTGAAGCCCTGTACACTGCAACGCGCACTCGTTGGAGAAATCATTAGCATTTTTGAAAAGAAAGGTCTGCACATCTGCGGCATGAAGATGATGCAACTCACCGATGAACTCCTCAGCGAACACTATGCCCACCTCAGCGAAAAGCCTTTCTTCCAAAGAGTGAAAGACTCCATGATGACTGCACCCGTGGTGGCAATGTGCCTCGCCGGTGTGGATGCCATTGCTGCCGTGAGAGCACTTGCCGGACCTACCAACGGACGCAACGCCGCACCCGGTACCATTCGTGGCTCATATTGCATGAGCTTCCAGGAGAATATCGTCCACGCGTCCGACTCCCCCGAAACAGCAGCCGTTGAACTCAAGCGTTTCTTCAAGGACGAGGAAATCCTCGACTGGAAGCAGTGCACGTTCGACTACCTCTATGCAAACGACGAATTCTGATTCGTTTCAACTTGGCCGCTGGGGCCAAGTATAAAAAAGGTTCATTTTGTTGATGATGACAGGCGGAGCGGACAAGGCGTTCGTTCCGCCTGTCTCTGCAAACAACTCCGCCGCTCGTTATCTCCCATCGCTTTATGTCGCTCCCCACACTCCACATCTTCAACCCCTCGCACGACGAAGCCCTCGCCGCGGGCTACCCCTACTACTATCCCTCCACCATCGCTAGGCAGCTCGCCGTCGAGTGGGCCCTGTTGCCCGCCCTGTGGGCCGAAGCAGCCGACTGGGTGTGGCTGCCCGAAGAGGCCACGTTGCCCGAAGTCCAGCTCCCGTGGCTCTCCGGCGTGCGCTTCGTCAAAGGGCGCAAACTCAACGAGCATTTCTGGCAACGCGAAAGGGTAGGGCGCATCGAACCCTGGGGCTGGGACCCGCTTCTGCGCCATCAGCTCCGGAAGACGGGAGCCCCCGAAGCCCTGTTGCCGACCGACGCGGCGCTGGCACACCTCCGCGCACTGAGCAGCCGCGAGACCACCGCCGTGGTCCTCTCCCGGCTGCTCGATGCCCCCCGGCTCCAGGGCTTCCGCCTCACGGGAAAGTCTGTAGTGGCACAAACGGAAGCCGAAGTGCAGAGCCACGTGGACCAGTGGGGTGGGGCGATGGTCAAAAGTCTATGGTCGTGTAGCGGACGCGGCGTGTTCTGTGTGAGGAAAACGCCCACAGCTTCCGACCGCGGCCGCTGGAATCGCCTGCTGCGCGAACAGGGAGCCGTCGAACTCGAACCCGTGCAGCACGGCCTGCTCGATTTCGCCTTGGAGTTCCAGGCCACGGAACAAGGGCAAATGGACTACCTCGGCGCCTCCCTCTTCCACACAGGGGCCCAGGGAGCCTATATGGGAAATAGGGTGGCTCCGCAAGCCGACATCCTGCAGGAAATCGAAGCCGCCTTCCCTGATTTCGCACAGCTCCTTACCCCGCTTGTCGAGGAACTTCGCGAAGTCCTTTCCCAGCGGATAGCCGGGCACTATGCAGGGCCCTTGGGTGTGGACATGATGGTCTGCGAAACGCCCGCCGGTCCCGCCCTCTTGCCCTGTGTAGAAGTTAATTTGCGTAAGACAATGGGCCACGTGTCGATGAAAGTGGCCCAAAGGGCGATAAAACCATCCGCGATGCCCCACGCACTTAGAAAATTATGGTACTTTTGTACGCCCTCCGACACCATTCCGGAGCGGGGCGTAACCCCGAGGCACTGACGGCCACACCGCGTGGCCACGTGCCTGCCATCCATTACCCCATACACTTATCCTTATCCTTCAAACAATGAAAAAAGCACTTTTCCTCCTCTGCCTCCTCTTGGGCAGCCTTTCCGCTCACGCACAGTTTGAGCAAGGAAAGAAATACGTGAGCACCTCCCTCTCGGGCATAGGTTGTTCCTACAGTGCCAAGGAAGATTTCCGCTTCGGCCTCGACGCCAGCGTGGGCTACTTTGCCGCCGATTGCCTCATGCTCCGTGCCACGGTGGGCTACGACCACACCCACGAAATCGACGACTTCAACATCGGCCTTGGGGCACGCTACTACTTCGACCAGTGCGGCGTCTTTGCCGGCGTTGGAGCCGAATATGCCCACTTCACGCCGAAGAACAACGACCTGCTCATCCCCGTTGAAATCGGCTACTCCTTCTTCATCAACCGCTTCATCACGCTCGAACCCTCGGTCTACTACAAGATGTCGCTCCACGACTTCTCGGACAACAGTGCCGTAGGCTTCCGCTTCGGTTTGGGCTTCTATTTCTAACGGAGAGGCAGAAGCAATGACACAGATTTCAACCCTCGGCGAGTTTGGCCTCATAGACCACCTCACCCACGGACTCACCCCCCGCAACGCCTCCACCTTGCGTAGCGTGGGCGACGATTGCGCCGTGGTGCAGTACACGACCGACGCGGCCGACCCGCGCCGAGTCCTCCTCACTACCGACATGCTGATGGAAGGCATCCATTTCGACCTCACCTACACGCCCCTCAAGCACCTGGGCTACAAGGCCGCCGTGGTCAATTTCTCCGATGTCTACGCCATGAACGGCACGCCGCGCCAGTTGCTCGTCAGTTTGGCTGTAGGTCGCCGCACGCAAGTCGAGCACCTCGAAGCCCTCTACGAAGGCATCCGTTTGGCCTGTGAAAAGTATGGCGTGGACCTCGTCGGCGGCGACACCACCTCCTCGCTCACGGGGCTGGCACTGAGTCTCACCTGCGTGGGCGAAGCGGAAGCGTCGGACATCGTTTACCGCTCCGGCGCGAAAGACACCGACTTGCTCTGTGTGAGCGGAAACCTCGGCGCCGCCTATTTCGGCTTGCAGCTGATGGAACGCGAGAAACGCATCTTCCAAAGCCAGAAAGCCGACAACGAGACGGCGGCCCAGCCCGACTTCTCCGGCCGCGAATACCTTATCGAGCGCCTGCTGAAGCCCGAAGCCCGCCGCGATGTCGTCGAAGCCTTACGCCAGGCCGGGCTTCACCCCACGGCCATGATGGACATCAGCGACGGACTCTCCTCCGAGGCCATGCACATCTGCAAGCAGAGCGGCGTGGGCTGTCGCATCTACGAAGACCGCATCCCTGTGGACTACCAGACAGCCGTAACCGCCGAAGAGTTCAACATGAATGTCTACACCGCAGCCCTCAACGGCGGCGAGGACTACGAACTCCTCTTCACGCTCCCCCTCACCGACCACGAACGCGTCGAACAAATCCCCGACGTGAAAGTGATTGGCTACATCACGCGGCCCGAACTCGGACAGAAACTGGTCACAAAGGACGGCTCGGAGTTCGACCTCAAGGCACAGGGCTGGAATCCCTTGCGCGGGGAAGACTGACCTGCCCGCAAACAGAAACTTCTTATTCTTAATTAAACTAACATGAACAAAACCATTCTTTCCGTCGCCCTCGCATTGGGCACACTCACGCTGACCGGTTGTGGCCCCACGGGCGGCAGCAACCTGCTGGGCGCTTTGGCCCAGGGTTCCACGGCCAATTCTGGCACCACTTCCTCTGCTTCCACCGACAATAGCACCACTTCGCTCCTCGGAAACCTTCTGGGCAGCGTGTTGGGTGAAAGTGCCACGCTTTCGCAGAAAAGCCTCGAAGGCACATGGAAGTACTGCGGCACAGACTGCGTGTTTGAAAGCGAAAGCCTGCTGGCCAAGGCAGGCGGTGCGGTAGCAGCTACTGAAATAGAGGAAAAGCTCAACACCCAGCTCGCCAAGGTCGGCATCAAGAGCGGTTCGTGCAGTTACACCTTCAACAGCGACAACACCTACAAGGCCGTGATCGGAGGCCGCGAGGTATCGGGTAACTACACGCTCGATGCCAAGCAGAAGACCATGAAGCTCACCTACCTCGGTGGCATGGCCAGCTACACGACGCGTGTGGCACTGACGGGCGGCAAGCTCAGCCTCCTCATCGAAGGCGACAAACTCCTTACCCTCGTCAAGGGACTTTCTGCACTGAGCAACAATTCCAACCTCAACACGCTCGGCACCCTGCTCAACAACTACGATGGCCTCTACGTAGGCATCCAGCTGAGCAAATAACGCCCCTCAAACCGAGAGCGCTGCTTAGGAACTGAGCTGTCCCACCGCAGTAAGCACTGCAAGCCGCACTGCGGTGAGACACCGCAGCTCCTGACAGCAGCCTATCTTGGCGAAGAAAAAAATAAGATAAATAATCTTCCCGCGGCTTATTTTTTCGCGTTCAAACGCTGTTAGAAAAGAAATAAGCCGTATTTTTGCGGCCGACTATTCGGGCCAGACTGGATTTGACAGCGGGTCGGAGTGGTAAGTAAGCACGCAGTGCGCCTGAAAGTGGGCACTTAAATCTCGGCTTTCAAAAATTTATCTGGCGAAAACAACTTTGCTCTCGCTGCCTAATCGAAGCACAGTAGATTGGCTTAATTCCGGCACAAGGTGCTGGAACGGGACATCACCCAAGAGCTACCTGCTCCGAAGCGTCTTGACAAGGTGGTGCAGCTAAATCGGAGATAGTTGGTGCTGGCCTCGCAGCAGCAATGAAGATCTTTAGAGGATAAGGTGTAGGTTGGTAGCGTCGGTCTTGCCTCCGCTCGAAAATCAAAGCGACGATAAGCGTGTAGAAAGCTTATTGCTTCCCTGTTTGGACGAGGGTTCAATCCCCTCCTGGTCCACCACGGTACTTTTTTTGGCCGCGAGACTTACTTCGGTAAGTTTCGCGGCCGTTTTTTTTGGGGGGGGGCTTGCGCTGGACTTTGCGCGGAGAATATTGTTGGAAATCAGAATGTTTGCTTGTGCGTTTTTATGTGGGTTGGTCTGTAGACTGGCTATGTTCTGGTAGCAGGTCGAATGTTTGCTCTGTACTTTGGAGAGTGAAATGTATTACCGATGTATTACCCAATGTATTACCAATGTATAATCCGATGTAGTACCATTATGGGACCTGTGTAGGTTATATGTAGTACTGATAACAATGATTAAGTTACTACTATTATGTGAACAATAGCGGATTTCCTAAGATTTGAACACACGCGCCGCCTCGCTGTTCGGGCTCGGCGGCGTGTGTTGTAAAGAAAGGACAGACAGGCTATTGGGTCACGAGATTGTACAGTTCTTCGTACTTGGTGACCACGTCATACTTGATGGTGCTGTCGGAGATAGAGGCGAAGTGCTTCTTGGCACAGTCTATTTTCTTCTTTTCCACTTCGCGCAGGTCGCCGCTGCGCATGCTGCCTTTGGTTTCGGCCACGAAGTAGATGTGCTTCACGCTGCCTTCCTCGAATACCACGGCCCAGTCGGGGTTGTAGTGCCCCATCGGCGTACTGATATAGAAGCCCGAGGGCAGTTTTGTGTAGACCAAGACCTCGTCGCGCTTTTCCAGTTCTTCGGCAAAGTCTTTCTCGATGCCTGCGCTGTCCACCACGACTAAGTCGTAGAGCGACTTTTCCGACTCTATGGCGTTGATGCCCAGTTTGCCGCGGATGGCGCGTTCCGTAAAGAGGTCCTCGTCGTAGGTATCATCGAGTTTGTGGTAGGCGATATGTTTGACAACGGCCAGGGCTTTCTTCTCGTTGATGATGTTTCCCACTTTGATAATGAACTCCTCGGGGTTGCGCTTGTAGAGTGCGAACTGCGTGGGAGAGATGCCCGTCAGAATGTCCGCCACGGCGCGGCGCGTCAGTCCCGTGCGGGTCACCAACTCGCCGATAAGGTCATACTTCACGCCTGCGGCCACAGCCTCCGCAGCTTCTATGCTGCGCACCCGTCCCGCTGTCATGGCCACGCCCGACTCCAGCTCCTCCTTGTTGCGGATGCTTTCCAGTGTGCCGCTGCCTATTTCCACGCGCACGGTGTTCACCTGCAGGTGTGCATTGATTTCCTTGATGGCATGCTGAACCAGTTCCGCCGTGTCGAAGTCCACGGTGTAGAAGGTGCGGGTGTTTATCTTCTTCCACAACTGCTGGAACTCTTTGCGGTGGAACTTGTCGGCATCGAATTTCGCCTCGCGGGAGTTGTGCCCGTTGTCTACCTTGACACGGTCGGGGTTGAACACCTTGTCCAAGATGTGCACGATGCTTGCCTTGGCCTCGTTGAAGTCGCCCAGGTCCAGCGTATCGTTCCGCTTCGCATCGTGGTAAGCTTGCGTCAGTTTGCCGTCGTCGTCCACATATTCCTTGCGGATAAGCTGGTTGTAGATTTTGCGCGCCTGGTCAGTGGTGATGGTCTGCTCCTCCCCACCATTCCATTGGATGGGTTTGCCCTCAAACAACTGCGCCGTCACCACGATGGGGCGTGAGGTAATGGCTTCGGCCATCTCCTGTTGCAGCGCTTGGGCAAAGTCCTCGTAACTCTCGCTGGCAATCACCGTGAGCACATTGGTGTCTAAGACCGCCGCGCCCAGCGTTTCGGCATCCTGCCGCTCGCCCTTCTGGTTCACGCAAAGTCGCATGCCGCGTCCCACTTCCTGTCGCTTCTTGATTTCGCTGTTTGCGTTCTTGAGCGTGCAGATCTGGAACACGTTCGGATTGTCCCAGCCCTCCTTCAGCGCAGAGTGTGAGAAAATGAAGCGCACCTGCGAACCCTTCACCTTGGGGTCGAGGGAGAGCAGTGCTTCCTTGTCGCGCATGATGAGGTCGTAGGCATCCACGTCCGCACTGTTTTGCGTGCCGCGTTCCAGTTTGGAGTCCACGAAGTGCCCCTTTTTGTCGCGCGAGAAATACCCCTGGTGCGTGCCTTCCACCTCGATGCCTTGCAGGTAACTGATGTATGGCCCATCGGTGAGAGTAGGCAACAATTCGCTCAGCACCCGCTGGTATTCCTCCTCAAACATTTCGGCATACTTGCCGTTGCGCGTTCCGCCGTCTCCGTAGATGCGGTAGTTCTCCACTTCGTCGATGAAGAAGAGCGAGAGCACCTTGATGCCCTGCCCGAAGAGCGCGCGCTCGCGTTCGATGTGGGTGCGGATGGTTTCGCGGATTTGGAAGCGGCGCAGCAAGTCCTCATTGACCGCGCCCACCAGTTCGCCCTCGTAGAGCGTGAGACCGTTGAGCAGGCGTACGCAGCCGTTCACGCCGTCGATGCGTTCCACGACGTAGTGGTCGCGGTATTCCTGCAGCTCGCCGCTGTGGGGGTAAAGGTCGAAGCCCTCCGACACGGCCTTTATGGTTTGGCCGATGCCGTTGCTCCTCTTTTGGTCGAAACCGAGGCGAGCCATCGGCGCAGCTCCCTTCTTGCCCGGAACGATGCGCTCCAAATAGACATAGCCGTTGGTGGCCGTGCTCCCTTTCTGGTGGATGCCCAGCACTTCAATTTTCTTCACCAGCTTCTTGTTGAGCGCGTCGATGGCATCGAGGCGGAACACCTGGTTGTAAGTGTCGTCCTTGCGGTGCGTGGCACTGTATAATATGGAGAAGAGTGGCTGGAACTCCCGCAGTCCCGCGCGGGTCTTGTTGTGCTTGTCCGCCCCGAGCACGCTTTGCGGCTCGTCGATGATCAGGATAGGGCGTGTGGCGGCAATGACGTCGATGGGGCGGCGGTAGCCAAAATCCTCCAGTTTCATCTTGAAGCGGCGCGCGTCCTTGCCCGTGGCGTTGAACGCCTGCGTGTTGATGACCATCACGTGCAGACTGTTGTCCATGGCGAAGGCATCGATGGGCGTGAGGTTCGCGCTGTTGTAGACGAAGTATTGCAGGCGCTGGCCGTATTCCTCGGCAAAGTGGTCCTGCATCACGTCCAGGCTCTTCACCACCCCCTCGCGGATGGCAATGCTGGGCACCACGATGATGAACTTGCTCCAGCCGTAGCGTTTGTGCAGTTCATACATTGTCTTGATGTACGTGTAAGTCTTGCCCGTACCCGTTTCCATTTCTATGGTGAGGCGCAGTTCCTCCTTGCCCACGATGTGCTCTATGGGTTCGATGTCTTGGGGAATTTGCACGCGGCGGATGTTGTCCACGAGCGTGGCCTGGTCTATCCTCAGCGGTTCGTTGCCCACGCCGAGAAAGTCCTCTTCCAAAATCGAAGTGAAGTCCTGCCCCCAGTCGTGGCGGTAGGTAAAGCCGTCTGTCTTGGGCTGTCCCAAGAACACGTCGGTCACGGCGCGGGCAGCCTCGCGCTGGAAGGCTTGGTGTTTGAATTTCAGTTTCATGGCGACAGCTTGGGGTTAGATAACGTGGACACGGCTTTGCACCATCTCTTCGCTCCAGCCGCATCGTTGCTTGAAGAGCTCGAAGAGGTTCATCTTCAGGGCAGCTTCGCTGAAACAGCTGTCGCGGAACACCACGCGGAGCGGCTGGAGTTCGGCGATGGCCGCAATGACGGTTTCGTTGATGTCGTGGGCGAAGCAGGCCACGAGGTCTCCGTCATTGACATTGTAGATTTTCTTGCCCTCTACCTCGAAGTCCGCGAGCGGCAGAGAGAGCTGCACACCCCAGTCGAGCATACAGCCGAAGAGTAGTTGCATATCCGTGGTGCCGGGCTTCACGTTGTCCACCTGTCTGAAAAGGTCGTTTTGGGCCAGTGCTGACGGGTTGAAATACAC